>NZ_JBSWXU010000131.1:0-14724 GCF_056160785.1 Mycobacterium sp. ABE4_509
GGCTGGCGCCGCACGGCGCGGGAACCGTGCTGGTGGGCCGCGGCGGGTCCGCCTCGGGCACCTCGGCGGTCGCGGTGACCAGGTCGGACGACGCGCTGAGCAGCGTGGTCAGCACCGTCGACGACATCGACGTCGAATCGGGCCGACTCACCGCGGTGCTGGCGCTCAGCGCACTCGCCGACGGCGGCTCACCCGGCCAGTTCGGGGTCGGGCAGGGCGCCGACGCCGTCACCGTGCCCCAGTAGCCGCCCCACCCGCGTGTCAACAACGCGGTGCCGGAGTCGGTGTTAGGGTGGGGTTCCGTGGGTCGGCAGGCCCCAAACCGGGCTCGATCTCGAAGGAAGCCCGACCGAACGAAGCCCTGCCCGTCGTCACGGAGGTCGCACTTGCCAGCGTTACGCAAGCACCCGCTCACCGCGACCAAGCATCTGTTCGTCACCGGCGGTGTGGTCTCCTCGCTCGGGAAGGGCCTCACCGCGTCCAGCCTCGGCCAGTTGCTGACGGCCCGGGGTCTGCAGGTGACGATGCAGAAGCTCGACCCCTACCTCAACGTCGACCCCGGAACGATGAACCCGTTCCAGCACGGGGAGGTGTTCGTCACCGAGGACGGTGCCGAGACCGACCTCGACGTCGGCCACTACGAGCGATTCCTGGACCGCAACCTGTCCGGTTCGGCCAATGTCACCACCGGCCAGGTGTATTCGGCGGTGATCGCCAAGGAGCGCCGCGGCGAGTACCTCGGCGACACTGTGCAGGTCATCCCGCACATCACCGACGCGATCAAGGAACGCGTGCTGGCGATGGCCGAGACCGACAGCGCCGGCAACCGGCCCGACGTGGTGATCACCGAGATCGGCGGCACCGTGGGCGATATCGAATCGCTGCCGTTCCTCGAAGCCGCCCGCCAGGTCCGCCACGAGGTCGGCCGGGAGAACTGCTTCTTCCTGCACTGCTCGCTGGTGCCCTACATGGCCCCCTCGGGCGAGCTGAAGACCAAGCCGACCCAGCACTCGGTGGCCGCGCTGCGCAGCATCGGCATCACCCCCGACGCGCTGATCCTGCGCTGTGACCGCGACGTCCCCGAGCCGCTGAAGAACAAGATCGCGCTGATGTGCGACGTCGACGTCGACGGATGCATCTCGACCCCGGATGCGCGGTCGATCTACGACATCCCGAAGGTGTTGCACCGCGAGGAACTCGACGCCTACGTGGTGCGGCGGCTCAACCTGCCGTTCCGCGATGTGGACTGGACACATTGGAACGATCTGCTGCGCCGGGTGCACGAACCGCGCGAAACCGTGCGGGTCGCCCTGGTGGGCAAGTACATCGACCTCTCGGATGCCTACCTGTCGGTCGCCGAGGCGCTGCGCGCCGGCGGGTTCGCCCACCACGCCCGGGTGGAGATGCGCTGGGTGGCCTCCGATGACTGCGAAACCGACGCCGGCGCCGCCGCGGCGCTGGCCGACATCGACGGAGTGCTGATCCCCGGTGGCTTCGGCATCCGCGGCATCGAGGGCAAGATCGGCGCGATCCGGTACGCCCGAAAGCGGCGGCTGCCGGTGCTCGGGCTGTGCCTGGGGTTGCAGTGCATCGTGATCGAGGCGGCCCGGTCGGTCGGACTGGGCGAGGCGAACTCCGCCGAGTTCGATCCGGCGACACCGGATCCGGTGATCTCGACGATGGCCGATCAGCGCGACGCAGTCGCCGGCGAGGCCGATCTGGGCGGCACCATGCGCCTGGGCGCCTACCCGGCGGTGCTGGAGCCCGGGTCGGTGGTGGCCAAGGCGTATGGCAGCACCGAGGTATCCGAACGGCACCGGCACCGCTACGAGGTGAACAACCGCTACCGCGACAAGATCGCCGAGAGCGGGCTGCGGTTCTGCGGCACCTCGCCCGACGGACACCTGGTGGAGTTCGTCGAGTACCCGCCCGAGGTGCACCCCTTCCTGGTCGGCACCCAGGCCCACCCGGAGCTCAAGAGCCGCCCGACCCGCCCGCATCCGCTGTTCGTCGCCTTCATCGGCGCCGCGGTGGACTACAAGAACGAAGAGCGGCTGCCCGTGGAGATGCCGGCGATGCCCGACGCCCCCGAATCCCGCGCCAACGGTGCAGAACACACCCTCGAAGACGCCCCGGCCCGTGGCTGACGAAGGTCTGCCGGTGGCCGACCAGGAGCCGGGAAGCCACGAATTCTCCACCGTCAGCTCTGAAACTCTTTACGTAGGAAACATCTTTGCGCTGCGCGCCGATGAGGTCCGGATGCCCGGTGGGCGCATCGCCCGGCGTGAGGTCGTCGAGCACTTCGGCGCGGTGGCCGTGGTCGCCCTCGACGACGACGGTCACATCGTGCTGATCAACCAGTACCGTCACCCGTTCGGCCGCCGGCTGTGGGAGCTGCCGGCCGGGCTGCTCGACTTCAGCGGCGAACCCCCGCACCGCAGCGCCGAACGCGAACTGGCCGAGGAGGTCGGCCTGGCCGCCGAGCAGTGGCACACCCTGGTCGACCTGAATTCGGCGCCGGGGTTCTGCGACGAGAGCGTGCGGGTCTTCCTGGCGACCGGGCTGCGCGACGTCGGGCGCCCCGACGCCCACGACGAGGAAGCCGATCTGACGGTGTGGCGCTTCCCGCTCGTCGACGCGGTGGCCAAGGTGTTCTCCGGGGAGATCTGCAACGCGATCTCGGTGGCCGGCGTGCTGGCCGCCCACGCGATGCCCGATGCGGCGTCGCTGCGGCCGGTCGATGCGCCGTGGACGGACCGGCCGAGGGCCTTCGCGCGCCGGATGGGGCACCGGTGACTGATACGTCGCTGACGGTGGGATCGCCACTGGACGACCAGTTCCAGGGCTACCTCGACCATCTCGCCATCGAACGCGGGGTGGCCGCCAACACACTCAGCTCGTATCGCCGCGACCTGCGTCGCTACCGCGAGCATCTGGCCTCGCGCGGCGTCGCCGACCTCGGCGCCGCGTCCGAGGCCGACGTCAGCGATTTCCTGGTCTGCCTGCGGCGCGGGGACCCCGACAATGGTGTGACGCCGCTGTCGGCGGTCTCGGCGGCGCGGGCTGTCATCGCGGTGCGCGGCCTGCACCGGTTCGCCGCCGCCGAAGGGATCGCCGCGCTCGATGTGGCGCGCGAGGTCAAGCCGCCGACCCCGAGCCGGCGGCTGCCCAAGAGCCTGTCGCTGGACGAGGTGCTCGCGCTGCTGGAGGCCGCCGGGGGCGACAGCGAGGCCGACGGGCCGCTCACGCTGCGCAACCGCGCGCTGCTGGAGCTGTTGTATTCGACCGGGGCGCGGATCTCCGAGGCGGTGGGTCTGGACCTCGACGACGTCGACACCGCGGCGCGGTCGGTGCTGCTGCGCGGAAAGGGCGGAAAACAGCGGCTGATCCCGATCGGTCGCCCGGCGGTCCGGGCGCTGGACGCCTACCTGGTGCGGGGCCGGCCCGACCTGGCTCGGCGCGGGCGCGGTGTCACTGGCTCATCCCCGGGTCGCTCCGCTCCTGCCCCAGGAGCGATCTTCCTCAACGCCCGCGGCGGGCGGTTGTCACGACAGAGCGCGTGGCAGGTGTTGCAGGACTCGGCCGAGCGGGCCGGCATCACCTCGACGGTGTCCCCGCACGTCCTGCGCCACTCGTTCGCGACCCATCTGCTCGACGGCGGAGCCGACGTCCGCGTCGTGCAGGAACTACTCGGCCACGCCTCGGTGACGACGACGCAGATCTACACGATGGTGACCGTCAACACGATGCGCGAGGTGTGGGCCGGTGCGCACCCGCGGGCCCGGTAGTCCGGTTCAGCCCAGATACTCCGACTCGAGCACCAAGTCGGGCACCAGCTTCTGGTACTCCAGATGGGCTTTGTGCTCGGTGGTCCGCCACGATCGGCCCTCATGCTCGTGCATGTAGGCGCGGTATTGCGGCGCACCCGGCACCCGCACGTTGTCGGCGACCGCGATCGATCCCGGGTGCAGCCACCCTCGTTTCAGGATGGCCAGCAGGTCGGGCAGGTAGGCCTTCTTGTCGTGGTCGATGAACAGCAGGTCGACGGTGCCGGCGCCGACGCCGTGGTCACGCTCCAGGGCGTCGAGGGTGCTTCCGCCGTCGCCGATGGTGCCCACCACACAGGTGATGCGGTCGGCGGCGCCGGCGTGCGCCCAGATCCGGCGCGCCACCTCGGCGTTGGCGGCGGTCGCCTCCACCGACAGCACCCGCGCTGCGGGTGCCGCCCGGGCGATCCGCAGCGCGCTGTAGCCGCAGTAGGTGCCCAGCTCGAGGGCCACCGCCGGCGCCGCCCGGCGTACCGCGGCGTCCAGCAGCAGGCCCTTCTCATCGCCGACGTTGACAAGAACCGCCGTCTGCCAAGCGAACCGGTCGATCGCCGCCAGCGCGTCGTCGATGTCGCCGGGGCGGGCGTTGCCCTCCACGAAGGCGGCGCACGCCGCCTCGCGCCCGTCGCCGATCTGCCCGGTACGCAAGAGCCTGGGCATACCCCAGGCGAAGCGCAGCCACGACGGCAGCCGCCCCAGTGCGGTCATGCAGCTCAGCGTAGGCAGCGGCCGCCGCGCTAGGGTCAAGTCGCGGGATTCCCCGTCGATCGCACCTGCGGGTCTGCCTCACCAGCGCGACGCGTCCCGTTAAACTTGCCCGGATGTCCGCGATGCCTGTGGGTTGCCTGACCAGCGACGGTCCGGCATGACCGACCCCACCGACAGCGAGACCCCCGAACCCGCGCTCGGCCTGACCGGCCGGGTTCCGCGCGACATTCCCGAGCCGTCGGTCCGTACCACGCACGGTCCAGCCAAGGTCATCGCGATGTGCAACCAGAAGGGCGGGGTCGGCAAGACCACGTCCACGATCAATCTGGGCGCCAGCCTCGCCGAGTACGGCAGGCGGGTGCTGCTGGTCGATCTGGACCCGCAGGGCGCGTTGTCGGCCGGGCTGGGGGTGCCGCACTACGAACTCGACAACACCGTGCACAACCTGCTGGTCGAGCCGCGGGTGTCCATCGACGACGTGCTGCTGAGCACCCGGGTGCCCGGCATGGATCTGGTGCCCAGCAACATCGACCTGTCGGCCGCGGAGATCCAGCTGGTCAACGAGGTCGGCCGGGAGCAGTCGCTGAACCGGGCGCTGTATCCGGTGCTCGACCGCTACGACTACGTCCTGATCGACTGCCAGCCTTCGCTGGGGCTGCTCACCGTCAACGGTCTGGCCTGCAGCGACGGTGTGATCATCCCCACCGAATGCGAATATTTCTCGTTGCGCGGGCTGGCACTGCTCACCGACACCGTCGACAAGGTGCACGACCGGCTCAACCCGAAGCTGTCGATCAGCGGCATCCTGATCACCCGCTACGACCCGCGCACCGTGAACTCGCGTGAGGTGATGGCCCGGGTTGTCGAGCGGTTCGGCGACCTGGTGTTCGACACCGTGATCACCCGCACCGTGCGTTTCCCGGAGACCAGCGTCGCCGGCGAGCCGATCACCACCTGGGCGCCCAAGTCGGCCGGCGCCGAGGCGTATCGGGCGCTGGCGCGTGAGGTCATCCACCGGTTCGGCGCGTGAGCGAGACACCTGCGGAGAACGAGGCGAGCACGACCGGCTTCCAGGTCCGGCTGAGCAACTTCGAGGGCCCGTTCGACCTGCTGCTTCAGCTGATCTTCGCGCATCGCCTCGACGTCACCGAGGTGGCGCTGCACCAGGTCACCGACGAGTTCATCGCCTACACCAAGATGATCGGCGCGCAGCTGGGGCTCGACGAGACCACGTCCTTCCTGGTGGTCGCCGCCACACTGCTGGACCTCAAGGCGGCCCGGCTGCTGCCCGCCGGCGAGGTCCACGACGAAGACGACCTGGCCCTGCTCGAGGTGCGTGACCTGCTGTTCGCCCGGTTGCTGCAGTACCGGGCGTTCAAGCACGTCGCCGAGATGTTCGCCGAGCTGGAGGCCGCCGCGCTGCGCAGCTATCCGCGTGCGGTGTCGCTGGAGGACCGCTACTCCGACCTGCTGCCCGAGGTGATGCTCGGCGTCGACGCCGGCCGGTTCGCCGAGATCGCGGCCGCCGCGTTCACCCCCCGCCCGGTCCCCACCGTCGGCACCGAACACCTGCACCAGGTGTCGGTGTCGGTGCCCGAGCAGGCCGCCAACCTGCTGGGGATGCTGGAGGGCCGCGGGGTGGGGCAGTGGGCGTCGTTTTCCGAGTTGGTCGCCGACTGCCAGGTGCCGATGGAGATCGTCGGCAGGTTCCTGGCGCTGCTCGAACTCTACCGATCGCGGGCGGTAGCATTCGACCAATCAGAACCGCTTGGTGTGCTGCAAATTTCGTGGACCGGGGAGCGGCCCGACAGCCAGCAGCTTTCCACCGCCGACGCCGAGTAGCACCGAACAGAAAGATCATGACTGAGGACTTCGCGCCTGATCAGGCGAGCGAGCTGGACGCCGAGCCGGACGGCCCCCAGCCCGAGCTGGAGGACGTCGAGCTGGATTCGGCGCTCGAAGCGCTGCTGCTGGTCGTCGATACCCCGGTCAGCGTGGACGCACTGGCCACCGCGACCGACCAGACGCCCGCGCGGGTGGCCGACCGGCTGCAGAGCCTGGCCGACGGGCTGGCGGCCCGCGACAGCGGCATCGACCTGCGCGAGGCCGGCGGCGGCTGGCGGATGTACACCAGGGCGAAGTTCGCGCCCTATGTGGAGAAGCTGCTGCTCGACGGCGCGCGTTCGAAGCTGACCCGCGCGGCGCTGGAGACGCTGGCGGTGGTCGCCTACCGGCAGCCGGTGACCCGAGCACGGGTCAGTGCGGTGCGTGGCGTCAACGTCGACGCAGTCATGCGTACCCTGCTGGCGCGCGGGCTGATCACCGAGGCGGGCACCGACCCGGACAGCGGCGCTGTGACGTTCAGCACCACCGAACTGTTCCTGGAGCGGCTCGGGCTGACCTCGCTGGCCGACCTGCCCGACATCGCCCCACTGCTGCCCAACGTCGACGTCATCGACGATCTGTCCGAAACCCTCAGTGAAGAGCCGCGATTCATGAAACTCAACGGCGCACCCGCCCCGCAGGCCGAGGGCTCGTTCGACGTGGACAGGGATGCGTAGATGACCGACGAGACCGGTGTGCGCCTGCAGAAGGTGTTGTCCCAGGCCGGAATTGCGTCCCGCCGGGTGGCCGAGAAGATGATCCGTGACGGCCGGGTGGAGGTCGACGGTGTGGTCGTCACCGAGCTGGGCACCCGGGTGGACCCGGCGGTGTCGGTGATCCGCGTCGACGGCGCCCGGATCACCGTCGACGACACCCTGGTGCATCTGGCGATCAACAAGCCCAAGGGGATGCACTCGACCATGTCCGACGATCGCGGCCGGCCGTGTGTGGGCGACCTGATCGAGCATCGGGTGCGCGGCAACGCCAAGCTGTTTCACGTCGGGCGCCTCGACGCCGATACCGAGGGGCTGCTGTTGCTGACCAACGACGGCGAACTCGCCCACCGGCTGATGCATCCGTCCTTCGAGGTGCCCAAGACCTACCTGGCCACGGTGGTGGGAACGGTGCCCAAGGGTTTGGGCCGAAAGCTGCGCGCCGGGGTGGAACTCGACGACGGTCCGGTGCGCCTCGACGACTTCGCGGTGGTGGATTCGGTGCCGGGCAAGTCGTTGGTGCGGGTGACGCTGCACGAGGGCCGCAAGCGGATCGTGCGCCGGTTGCTGGCCGAGGTGGGTTTCCCGGTGCAGGAACTGGTGCGCACCGACATCGGCTCGGTCACCCTCGGCGACCAGCGCCCCGGCAGTATCCGGGTGCTGACCCAGAAGGAGATCGGCGACCTCTACAAGGCGGTGGGCTTGTGAGCCGTTCACTGGTGATTGCGATCGACGGCCCGGCGGGCACCGGAAAGTCTTCGGTGGCAAGGGGATTGGCCACCTCTCTCGGGGCCAGCTACCTCGATACCGGGGCGATGTACCGCATCGTGACCCTCAGCGTGCTGCGCCGCGGTATCGCCCTCGACGACGCGCAGGCGATCGCCGGCGCGGTCGGCGAACTCGACCTGTCGGTCGGCCACGACCCCGGCGAGGACCGCTCGTATCTGGCCGGTGAGGACGTGTCGGCCGAGATCCGCGGCGACGCCGTCACCAAGGCGGTCTCGGCCGTGTCGGCGGTGCCTGCGGTGCGGTCCCGGCTGGTCGAGCTGCAGCGGGCGCTTGCCGCGGATTCGGGCAACGTCGTGGTCGAGGGCCGCGACATCGGCACCGTGGTGTTGCCCGGCGCCGATGTGAAGATCTTCCTGACCGCCTCGGCCGAGGTGCGGGCACGCCGGCGCGACGACCAGAACGTCGCCAACGGCCTGCCCGGTGACTACGCCGCGGTGCTGGCCGATGTGCAGCGCCGCGACCACCTGGACTCCACCCGCCCGGTGTCGCCGCTGCGCGCCGCCGAGGACGCCGAGGTGGTGGACACCAGCGACATGACGCAGTCCGAGGTGATCGCGTATCTGACCGAGCTCGTCGAGCAGAAGGCGGGGGTGACGCGATGAGCGATTCCGATGGCACCTGGGTCGACGAGCGCGACTGGGACTATGGGGCCTTGGACGCCGAATCAGACATGGCCGAAGCGATCGAGGAGGCCTCGGCTCCGCCGCCGGTGGTGGCCGTCATCGGCAGACCCAACGTCGGCAAGTCCACCCTGGTCAACCGCATTCTGGGACGCCGTGAAGCGGTCGTCCAGGACGTCCCCGGGGTGACCCGTGACCGGGTGTCCTATGACGCGTTGTGGTCCGGGCAGCGGTTCGTCGTGCAGGACACCGGCGGGTGGGAGCCCGACGCGAAGGGGTTGCAGCAGCTCGTCGCCGAGCAGGCGTCGGTGGCGATGCGCACCGCCGACGCGATCATCTTCGTCGTCGACGCGACCGTCGGGGCCACCTCGGCCGACGACGCGGCCGCCAGACTGTTGCAGCGTTCCGGCAAGCCGGTGTTCCTGGCCGCCAACAAGGTCGACAACGAACGCGGCGAAGCCGACGCCGCCGAGCTGTGGTCGCTGGGGCTGGGGGAGCCGCACCCGATCAGTGCGATGCACGGCCGGGGTGTCGCCGATCTGCTCGACGTGGTCGTCGACGCGCTGCCCACCATCTCGGAGATGGCCGGCGCCGCCGGCGGCGGGCCGCGGCGGGTGGCGCTGATCGGCAAGCCGAACGTCGGCAAGTCCTCGCTGCTCAACCGGCTTTCCGGAGACGAGCGCTCGGTCGTGCACGACGTCGCGGGCACTACCGTCGACCCGGTCGACTCACTGATCGAGATGGACGGCAAGCTGTGGCGGTTCGTCGACACTGCCGGGTTGCGGCGCAAGGTGGCGCAGGCCAGCGGCCACGAGTTCTACGCCTCGGTCCGGACCCACGGGGCCATCGACTCCGCCGAGGTGGCGATCGTGCTGATCGACGCGTCGCAGCCGCTGACCGAACAGGACCAGCGGGTGTTATCGATGGTGATCGAGGCGGGCCGGGCGCTGGTGCTGGCGTTCAACAAATGGGATCTGGTCGACGAGGACCGCCGCTACCTGCTCGACCGCGAGATCGATCTGGATCTGGCGCAGCTGCAGTGGGCACCGCGGGTCAACATCTCGGCCAAGACCGGGCGCGCGGTGCAGAAGCTGGTGCCGGCGCTGGAGACCGCGCTGGCCTCGTGGGACACCCGGATTCCCACCGGGCGGCTCAACACGTTCGTCAAGGAGGTCGTCGCCGCGACACCGCCGCCGGTGCGTGGTGGCAAGCAGCCGCGGATCCTGTTCGTCACCCAGGCCGCCTCGCGGCCCCCGACGTTCGTGTTGTTCACCACCGGATTCCTGGAGGCCGGCTACCGACGGTTCCTGGAGCGCCGGCTGCGTGAGACCTTCGGCTTCGAGGGAACGCCGATCCGGATCAACGTCCGGGTGCGCGAGAAGCGCGGCTCCACCCGCCGGTGATTTCGGCGTGATCCACGCCGTTGGGCGACGATAAGCACGCCGAAATCGCTCCGATAGGGTATCGCGGGTGCCCGTCATCGACATGGTCCTGATCGCACTGGCGGGCGTGGGAGCCGGCGCCATCAACGCCGTGGTCGGCTCCGGCACCCTGATCACCTTCCCGACCCTGGTCGCGCTCGGCTTTCCGCCGGTGACCGCGACGATGTCGAACGCGGTCGGGTTGGTGGCCGGCGGCGTCTCGGGCACCTGGGGGTATCGCCGGGAACTGCGCGGCCAGCGCCGGCAGCTGACGTGGCAGATCCCGGCGTCGTTCATCGGGGCGGTGCTGGGGGCGTGGCTGCTGCTTCATCTGCCCGAGACGGTGTTCGTCACGGTGGTGCCGGTGCTGCTGGTGATCGCGCTGGCGCTGGTCGTCGTCGGCCCCAAGATCCAGAGCTGGGCGCGGGCGCGTGCGGAAAAGGCCGGCCGCTCGACCGATTACGTGTCGACCCGGCGGATGGCCGCACTGGTGGTCGCCACGTTCGCGATCGGCGTCTACGGCGGCTATTTCACCGCCGCGCAGGGCATCATGCTGGTCGCCGCGATGGGGGCGCTGCTGCCCGAGGACATGCAGCGGATGAACGCCGCGAAGAACCTGCTGTCGCTGGTGGTCAACGTGGTCGCGGCGGTGGCCTACACCGTCGTCGCCTTCGACCGGATCAGCTGGACGGCCGCCGCGCTGATCGCCGTCGGATCGCTGGCCGGCGGATTCCTCGGCGCGCACTACGGGCGACGCCTGTCACCCAACGCGCTGCGCGCCGTGATCGTGGTGGTGGGATTGATTGGGCTGTATCGCTTGTTGAGCGTGTAGTCTGACCCGAGCCTGGAAGTTGGTTCACTGATCTGATGGAGATGTCGATGACGGAACGCGTGCGCGTGGCGCCGGCGCCGTCCGACCTTTCCGCGCTCGAACCGTTCTGGCCTTCGCGTCGCCTCATGGCTTTCGACGAGTGGTGTTGTCCGCGTCCCTGACGCACATCCACCCGTCCATCGTGGTCGCCTGCTGGTGACCTCACGTCCTGAAAGAAGCCATGCGTTCGCTTCTCATCTTCACGCTTGTCGGTGCCGGCGCCCAGTTGGTCGACGGTGCCCTGGGCATGGCGTTCGGCGTCACCGCCACCACCCTGCTGGTGCTTTCCGGGGTGGGGGCCGCGCAGGCCAGCGCGGCGGTGCACCTCGCCGAGGTCGGCACCACCTTCGCCTCCGGCTTGTCGCACTGGAAGTTCAAGAACATCGACTGGGCGTTGGTGCTCAAGCTCGGCGCACCCGGCGCGATCGGCGCATTCCTGGGTGCGACGGTGCTGTCGTCGCTGGCGACCGAGCACGCGGCGCCGCTGATGGCCGCCATTCTGGTGGCCATCGGAACCTATGTGCTGCTGAGGTTCTCGCTGCGCACCCCGCTGAACTTCGGGTCTCGCGGCACCAGCCACAGCGCGAAGTTCCTGGCGCCGCTGGGCCTGTTCGGCGGGTTCATCGATGCCTCCGGCGGTGGCGGCTGGGGGCCGGTGACCACCAGCACCCTGCTGTCGAAGGGCAAGACCGCTCCGCGCACCGTGATCGGTTCGGTCAGCGCCTCGGAGTTCCTGGTGTCGGTGTCGGCATCGCTGGGTTTCCTGATCGGGCTGCGGGAGGAGTTCCTCGCCAACTGGCCGGTGGTGGTGGGCCTGATGGTCGGCGGGGTGATCGCCGCACCGTTCGCGGCCTGGCTGGTCAGCCGGGTCAGCCCGGCACTGCTGGGGACCGCGGTCGGCGGAGTCATCGTGCTCACCAACAGCCAGAAGCTGGTGCACTTCTTCGGTATCCACTGGCCGTGGTCGTCGGTGATCTACGCCACGATCGTGGTGGCGTGGGCGTCGCTGGTCATCTATGCGTGGCGGGTGTCGCGGGCGCCGAAGTTCGCCCCGGACAACAACGCTGAGGGCGTGGGGGAGAGCGATTCAGAATCGGTCACGCGCTGATTCCTGCTCCAGCACAGCAGCGAGGTCGTCGAGCCGATCCATCGTCGACACCGCTCGCCGGGTGCGGTGATTGCGGGCCAGCATGTCGCGGTGGCGGTGGGTGAAGGCCCAGTAGCCCGCCGTGAAGGGGCAGGCGTCGTCACCGACGCGTTTCTTCGGGTCGAACTCGCAGTCCGCGCAGTGGTCGCTCATCTTGTTCAGGTAGGCACCGCCTGAGGTGTAGGGCTTGGTGGCCAGCAGACCGCCGTCGGCATGCTGGCTCATCCCGACCACGTTGGCGGGCATCACCCAGCGGTAGCCGTCGACGAAGGCGGTGGCGAACCACTCGGTGAGCTCATCGGGGCGGTAGCCGCGCTGCAGGGCGTGGCTACCGAGCACCATCAACCGTTGGATGTGGTGGGTCCAGCCCCGGTCGCGGACACCGGCCAGGGCGTGGTGCAGGCAGCGCGCGGTGACGGCGTCGGCGTCCAGATCCGCCCACCAGTCCGGCAGGTGCGCGCGGGCGTCGAGCGCGTTGTTGGCGGTGTAGTCCGGCCCGAAATGCCAGTACAGGTGCCACATGTATTCCCGCCAGCCCAGGATCTGCCGGATGAACCCCTCGACCGCGGCCGGCGGGGCGTCGTCGTCGCGGTAGGCCCGCTCGGCGGCTTCCACCGCGTCGAGGGGGTGCAGCACACCGAGGTTCAGCGGCACCGACAGCAGCGAATGCGCCATCGCCCAGTCCGCGGTCATGATGGCGTCCTCGTAGCGCCCGAAGCTGGGCAGCCGATGCTCGACGAACCGGCTCAGCGCACGTTTGGCCTCGGCGGGTGTGACGGCGAACAGGCGTGGCCCGTCGACGCCGACGGTGTCCAGTTTCATCCCGTCGAGGTCGGCGCGGACCTGCTCGTCGATGTCGTCCTCACGGGGCCGGTAGGGCGCGGGCAGCTCCAGCGTCGCCTTCTTCTTCGGCGGCGGTTCCCGGTTGTCCTGGTCGTAGTTCCACCGGTTGCCGACCGGCTCGTCGCCGTCCATCAGCACGTCGAATCGCCGGCGTTGGTCCCGATAGAAATCCTCCATGCGAAATCGGCTGCGCTCGCCGGCCCAGTCCCGGAATCCTTTCCGGGACAACGCGAATGTCGGGTTCGGTAACACGTCGGCGACCAGACCCTCGTCACGCATCCGGGATACAAACCGCTCCGCGGCGTGCGAGGTGGGTTCGTGGACCAGGACCGGGCGGCCGAACCGGCGCAGCGCCTCGGAGTAGTTGCCGGCGCGCAGCAGGGTGGCGCGGTCACCCAGGTCGCGGTCGGCATGGCGCAGCGCCGAGAGCACCAGGTGCAGTTTCTGACGGTGGTAGCGACGCTTGCGCAGCGCCGCGGTGGACTCGACGAGCAGGACCTCCCGGTGCGCGTGCTCACCGCCGTAGGCGGCGGGGCCGAGCTGATCGGCGAACAGCCACAGCGGGGTGTCGTCGCACGTCACCACACCGAGCGTAGATCCCGGTCACGGCCCGAAGTGTGACGATTCGGTGGTCGATGAGGCGGTTGGGATTCCGGCGGGGGCCTGAGGTAGGCTTTCGACCGCCTACCGGCGATCCCGGAGGCACCACGGGCTGTGGCGCAGCTTGGTAGCGCACTTGACTGGGGGTCAAGTGGTCGCAGGTTCAAATCCTGTCAGCCCGACGCTGTGGTGTCGCAAGACATCGGAATAGCCGCGGACCTACTTTAGGTCCGCGGTTTTTTCCGTTTGGGGCCTTTGGGGCCTTTGGGGGCGCCGGTGGGTTGGTAGTCCCTGGTGGGGTCGAGGGTGAAGTCGCGTAGGACTTCGCCGGTGGCGGCGTTGATGACGGTGATGTGGTGGTCCTGGGCGAGGATCTCCGACGCGGGTTCGGTAGTGGTGGCGGCCGATGCCGATGTGGTGCAAGCGTCCGTCGACGCGCAGGGTGACGGTTCCGGCTTGGTCGGCGCGGTCGGTGCGGACGCGGTTGTGGGTGTCGATGCGTGTTGCTGGGTCGGCTTTGGGGCGGCTGGTGTGGGGCTGGAATGGGGGCGCCGCGAGCGCGGTTCGAAGGCGGCTTCGCCTTCGGCCGTGTAGCGCGTGATCAGCCGGGAGATCCAGCTTTGGGAGACGCCGTAGTCGCGGGCGACCTGCGACTGGGAGCGTCCTTCGACCAGTACCGCGGTGATGACCAGGCGAGCCTTCGACACCAGCTGAAACTGGCCCAGCCACCTATGCCGATGTCTTGAGACACCCTATTCCGATGTCCTGAAACACCACACTGTCAGCCTGACCATCGAAAACCCGCTCTGACCAGTGTCGGAGCGGGTTTCTTGGTTCAGCGGTCCGACGGAAATCTTGGCCAGTGGGCCAGCAGTGTCCCAAGGGGATTTCAGTGGGCCAAGCGTCAGCCGAAGAGCGCGGCGCCGGCGGCGCGCAGATCGTCGCGCTGAGCGTCGAAGTAGATCGATAGGGAGACAGCCGGATCATGGCCGTGCCACGCCGCGACGACGTGCACCGGCAAACCGCTCGCGAGCATCATGCTGACGCTGGTGTTGCGCAGACCCTTGAGGTGGATGCGGCGCAGACCTGCGCGCTGACGGAGACGCCAAGGACTTTTCAGCAGGCCGGCCTACCGGAGCCCCGGCGTCGACAAGCCGGCCGATCACGGATTCGACGGCGAGCCGCGCGCAGCTCGGTTTAGTCGCTATGGTGGCGAGTCCCCGTTACTGAGTCCACCCGGTTCTTGAGTCGGGTTGGTTTGATCCGTTCTCAGTTGATGCTGCAGGCCACCGGGGTGTGGG
>NZ_JBSWXU010000132.1:0-14672 GCF_056160785.1 Mycobacterium sp. ABE4_509
GCGGCGGCCAGCTTGCCGAGCTGCCCGATGGCACGCAGGAAGCGCCGCGGCCGCTGCGGGTGGCGCAGCGAGTCGGTCAGGTGGCGGCGCAGATGGTCGAGGCCGGGGCCGGCCACCGACGTGAACGAGGCGACCCGGTCACCGGCCTCGGGGCGGGTCAGGTACTCCCACACGGCTGCCGAACCCCAGCCGTGGGCCAGCACGTGCACGGTTCTGCCGGGTGACGTCTCGGCCAGGACCGCACCGAAATCGTCGGCCAGCGCGGCGATGCGGTAGCCCGTCGTCTTCTTCGGCGCCGCCGAACCGCCTGTCCCGCGGGGGTCGTAGCGAACGATGCGGAACCTGTCGTCGAGATGTGCGACCACCGCATCCCAAACCCGGTGGTCATCGGGGTGGCCGTTGACCAGGACCAGGGTGGGTCCGTCGGCTGGTCCCTGCTCGTAGCCGGCTATGCGTACTCCGTCGGCGGACTGGACGCATCGTTGCGTGCTCACGAGCGGACACTACCGGTCGCCGAGTTCCTCCCGGGCGGCGCGCTTGCGCAGAATCCGTTGGCGCGCGTCGTAGTCCCGCATCCGCTGCGGGTAGCCGACCTTCTGGACGTCGTACACCGGGATCTTGAGCCGGTCGGACAGCTTGCGCGCACCGGCCTGCCCACCCGCCCGCCTGCGTGTCCACTCACCGTCGGCAGCGACCAGCACGACGGTGACCTCGGTGACCGTGGTCTTGGGCTCCACGAACGCCTCCACCCCCTTGTGCTCTGCGACCCACTGCTGCAGATACCGCAAGTCCGCGGCCGGATCCCTGGTAGCCGTGCGTCCCCCGCGCCGACGGCGAAACCTGTCGAACAGTCCCACCTGCGCGTGCTCCTTTCCCGCTTCCTGCCATCGAGCTGGACGTTTCCCCTTTCGATACTGCCAGAGGATCCAGTACCCGCGTCCGCGGCGAAACGTTGCCGAAGACGTGACAGGATGGGAAGCGCAGAACTTCAAAACCGCGTCCGACCGTGCAAGGGAGCCACGACGATATGGCCATCTCCGTTCAGATGCCCGCACTCGGTGAGTCTGTCACCGAGGGGACAGTCACCCGCTGGTTGAAGCAGGAGGGTGACACGGTTGAGGAGGACGAGCCACTGCTGGAGGTGTCGACCGACAAGGTCGACACCGAGATCCCCTCACCTGCCGGGGGTGTGCTGAAGAAGATCATCGCCCAGGAGGACGACACCGTCGAGGTCGGTGGCGAACTGGCGGTCATCGGCGACGCGGACGACAGCGGCGACAGTGGCGACAGCGACGACGCCGGCGGCGGGGACCACGAGGACACGGCCGCCGAAGAGCCCGAGCCGGAGCCGGAGCCCGAACCCGAGCCGGAGCCGGAGCCCGAGCCGGCCGCCGAGTCGCCCAAGTCGTCGGGCGGATCATCCGGATCGTCCAGCCCGGTGCTGATGCCGGAGTTGGGTGAGTCCGTCACCGAAGGAACGGTGACGAGGTGGCTGAAGAAGGTCGGTGACAGCGTCGAGGTGGACGAACCCCTCGTCGAGGTCTCCACCGACAAGGTCGACACGGAGATCCCGTCGCCGGTGGCCGGCACCCTGCTGTCGATCACCGCGGAGGAGGACGACACCGTCGAGGTGGGCGGCGAGCTGGCCAAGATCGGCGAGCCGGGCGAGGACAGCGGCGAAAGCGCTCCGGAGCCCGAGCCCGAGCCGGAGCCCGAACCCGAGCCCGAGCCGGCCAAGAAGGCCGCCCCGGAACCCAAGCCCGAACCGAAGCCGGAGCCCAAACCGGCCGCGGCAGAAGCCTCGTCGGGCGACTCGAGCCCGTATGTGACCCCGCTGGTGCGCAAACTCGCCAACGAGAACGGCGTCGACCTGTCCTCGGTGAAGGGCACCGGGGTGGGCGGCCGGATCCGCAAGCAGGACGTGCTGGCGGCCGCCAGCGAAAAGACAGAGAAGGGCAAAGCCCCCGAGTCCGCTCCCGAATCCGCCCCGGCCAAGGCGTCCCCGGCACCCGCCGAACCCGAGTCGGCACTGGCGCACCTGCGCGGAACCACGCAGAAGGCCAACCGGATCCGGCAGATCACCGCCAAGAAGACCCGCGAGTCCCTGCAGGCCACAGCGCAATTGACGCAGACCCACGAGGTCGACATGACCAAGATCGTGGCGCTGCGGGCCAAGGCCAAGGCCAAGTTCGCCGAGCGCGAGGGGGTCAACCTGACCTACCTGCCGTTCATCGCGCGCGCCGTCATCGACGCGTTGAAGATCCACCCGAACGTCAACGCGAGCTACAACGAGGACGCCAAGGAGATCACCTACTACGACGCCGAGCATCTGGGCTTCGCGGTGGACACCGAGCAGGGCCTGCTCTCCCCGGTCATCAAGAACGCCGGCGACCTGTCCCTGGGCGGGCTGGCACGCGCCATCTCCGACATCGCCACGCGGGCCCGCTCGGGCGACCTCAAGCCCGACGAGTTGTCCGGCGGCACCTTCACCATCACCAACATCGGCAGCCAGGGCGCGTTGTTCGACACACCCATCCTGGTGCCGCCGCAGGCGGCGATGCTGGGGACGGGCGCCATCGTGAAGCGCCCCCGGGTGATCGTCGACGAATTCGGCAACGAGTCGATCGGGGTGCGTTCGGTGAGCTACCTGCCGCTGACCTATGACCACCGCCTGATCGACGGAGCCGACGCGGGTCGCTTCGTCACGACGATCAAGCGCCGGTTGGAAGAAGGTGCCTTCGAGGCCGACCTCGGGCTGTAGATGGCGGCGTCGATGCCTGCAGACTCGGTCGTCGCGATCGCCGGTTCCTCGGGCCTGATCGGTACCGCGCTCGTCTACGCCCTACGGGCCACCGACCACCGGGTGGTGCGCATCGTGCGGCGCGCCCCGTCCAACGCCGACGAGGTGTTCTGGAACCCCGACACCGGGGAGTTCGATGCCGGGGCGCTGCACGGTGTCGACGCGGTGGTCAACCTGTGCGGCGTCAACGTCGCCCAGAAACGCTGGTCGGGCGCGTTCAAGCAGAGCCTGCGGGACAGCCGGATCGGCCCCACCGAGGTGCTGTCGCGCGCCGTGGTCGACGCGGGCGTCCCGGTGCTGGTCAACTCCAGCGCGGTCGGCTACTACGGGGACACCGGAGCCACCCCCGTCGACGAGACCGCCGTGCCCGGCAGCAACTTCCTCGCCCGGCTGGCGGTGGACTGGGAGGCCGCCACTTCGGTGGCGGCACGCAGCGGCGTCCGGGTGGTGTTGACCCGGACCGGACTGGTGATGGCGCCGTCGGGCGGGATGCTCGGCCGGCTCAAACCGCTGTTCTCGCTCGGGCTGGGCGCCCGACTGGGCAACGGGCGCCAGTACCTGTCCTGGATCAGCCTCGAGGATCAGGTGCGGGCGCTGCTGTTCGCGATCTCGCACGACGAGGTGTCCGGGCCGGTGAACTTCACCGGCCCGGCGCCGGTCACCAACGCGGAGTTCACCGCGGCGCTCGGACGGACCGTGAACCGGCCCACCCCGCTGATGCTTCCCGGGGTCGCGCTGCGCGCGGTGCTCGGCGAATTCGCCGAGGAGGGGTTGCTGGGCGGGCAGCGGGCGATCCCCGCCGCGCTCGAGCGTGCCGGGTTCGGGTTCCACCACCACACCATCGGCGAGGCACTGTCCTTCGCCACGGCACCCAGCCGGACATGAGCGCGGGTAGCGTCGATGTCATGCAGGCGTCGATCCGGTCGAGCGCCGCACCGGTGTCGGTGCGGCGGCTGGGCACGCTGGACTACGGGTCGGCCTGGGACCTGCAGCGCGAACTGGTCGACGCCAGGGTCGGCGGCGGCTCGGACTCGCTGCTGTTGCTGCAGCACCCCGCGGTGTACACCGCGGGACGGCGCACGCTGCCCGAGGAGCGGCCGAACCCGGCCCTGACGGCTACCCCGGTCATCGACACCGACCGCGGCGGGAAGATCACCTGGCATGGCCCCGGGCAGCTGGTGGGCTATCCGATCATCGGGCTGGCCGAACCCCTCGACGTGGTGAATTTCGTTCGGCGGCTGGAAGATTCGCTGATCGCGGTGTGCGCGGGACTCGGTGTCCGGACAGGCCGGGTCGAGGGCCGCTCCGGGGTGTGGGTGCCGGCCGACGCGCGCGGCCCGGCCCGCAAGATCGCCGCCATCGGGATCCGGGTCGCACGCGCCACCACGCAGCACGGTTTCGCGTTGAACTGCGACTGCGATCTCGGCGCGTTCGGCTCGATCGTGCCGTGCGGCATCGCCGATGCCGGGGTGACCTCGCTGACCGCCGAGCTCGGCCACCGGGTGGGCGTCGACGACGTCATCGGCCAGGTCGCCGACGCGGTGTGCGCAGTGCTCGACGGGCAGCCGGCGGGCACCGGCAGCCGTCCGACACACGCAGTAGGATCGACGCAGTGAGTATTGATCCCGGAAACCGCAAGCTGCTCCGCCTCGAGGTGCGCAACGCGCAGACACCGATCGAGCGCAAGCCGTCGTGGATCAAGACCAGGGCCAAGATGGGCCCGGAGTACAAGGAACTCAAAGGGCTGGTTCGCCGCGAGGGCCTGCACACGGTGTGCGAAGAGGCGGGCTGTCCGAACATCTACGAATGTTGGGAAGACCGCGAGGCCACCTTCCTGATCGGCGGCGAGCAGTGCACCCGGCGCTGCGATTTCTGCCAGATCGACACCGGCAAGCCCGCCGAACTCGACCGCGACGAGCCGCGCCGGGTCGCCGAGAGCGTGGCCGCGATGGGGCTGCGCTACTCCACGGTGACCGGGGTGGCCCGCGACGACCTGCCCGACGGCGGGGCCTGGCTGTACGCCGAGACGGTGCGCGCGATCAAGGCGCTCAACCCCAACACCGGGGTGGAGTTGCTGATCCCGGACTTCAACGCCGAGCCGGCCCAGCTCGACGAGGTGTTCGCCGCCCGTCCGGAGGTTCTCGCGCACAACGTCGAGACGGTGCCGCGCATCTTCAAGCGGATCCGCCCGGCTTTCCGCTACGAGCGCAGCCTGTCGGTGCTCACCATGGCGCGCGCGGCCGGACTGGTGACCAAGAGCAACCTGATCCTCGGGATGGGCGAGACACCCGAGGAGGTCCGCGAGGCGCTGGGCGATCTACACGGGGCCGGTTGTGACATCGTGACCATCACCCAGTACCTGCGCCCGTCGGCGCGTCACCACCCGGTGGAACGGTGGGTGCATCCCGACGAATTCGTCGAGCATCAGAATTACGCCACTGACCTGGGCTTCGCCGGAGTGCTGGCCGGGCCGCTGGTGCGTTCTTCCTACCGCGCCGGCCGCCTGTACGAGCAGGCGAGCAAGCGCAGCCTGGCCGGCTGAACGTCGCTACCCGGTCAGGCCGCTACGATCGGCCCGCCGGATTTGTATGCTGGGTGTGTTATGGCGAAATCCCGCAATCCCGCTGAGGTCAAGGCCGCCAAGGCCGAGGCGAAGGCCGCCCGCAAGGCGGCGTCCAAGCAGCGCCGCAGTCAGCTGTGGCAGGCATTCCAGATCCAACGCAAAGAGGACAAACGCCTCATCCCGTACATGGCGGGCGCGTTTGTGCTGATCGTGGCGGCGTCGGTGGTCACCGGCCTGTTCGCCGGCGGTTTCACGATGTACATGCTGATTCCGCTCGGCGTCGTACTCGGAGCGCTGGTGGCGTTCATCATCTTCGGCCGCCGCGCCCAGAAGTCGGTGTATCGCAAGGCCGAGGGGCAGACCGGGGCCGCGGCGTGGGCGTTGGAGAACCTGCGCGGCAAGTGGCGGGTCACCCCCGGCGTGGCGGCGACCGGCCATTTCGACGCGGTGCACCGGGTGATCGGCCGGCCCGGCGTGATCTTCGTCGGCGAGGGTTCGGCCGGCCGGGTCAGGCCGCTGCTGGCGCAGGAGAAGAAGCGCACCGCCCGCATCGTCGGCGACGTCCCCATCTATGACGTGATCGTCGGCAACGGCGACGGCGAGGTGCCGCTCTCGAAGTTGGAACGACATCTGACCAAGCTGCCCTCCAACATCACCGTCAAGCAGATGGATTCGCTCGAGTCCCGGCTGGCGGCGCTGGGCAGCAAGGTCGGCCCCGCCGCGATGCCCAAGGGCCCGATGCCGGCCGCGGCGAAGATGAAGGGCGTTCAGCGCACCGCACGCCGGCGCTGACACCCCGACCGCGGGCGCTCAGCGCGGCCTTCTGCTCTTCGCGCAAGCGCTCATCGCCTCACCACCGCGGTCTTGGTAGCCAGGTCGTGCAGTCCGCGCAGGTCGGAGTCGGTGAACAACGCGGGGATGACCAGCGCGATCAGCAGCCCGCGGCCCAGCGCGCGGCCGACGCCGACGTAGCCGCGGCCGTCGAAGGTGGTCACCTTCAGCCCCAGCGCCAGCTGGCCCGGCGAGAACCCGAACAACCGCACCGAGACCACCCCGAGGATCAACCAGACGATCAGCACCGCGGTCGACAGCATTCCCATGCTGAACAGCCCCATCGTCATGGCCAGGGCCGCCAGCCCGTAGGACACCAGCCAGTCGAGGCTCAGCGCGGCGATGCGGCGGCCGAAGCGGGCGATCGAGCCGGGGCCGTGCTCGGGCAGGCCGAGACGTTCCCCCGGGTAGCTGCCGGGCTCGGAGGCTCCCGGACCGGAAAGCCAGGATCCCAAACCGGAGCCAGTTGTGCGGGCCATGGTGTCAGGATATGTGTGCGCCGGGAGTGTGCTGGAGCTGCCACCGGAAGGGCCATGCGTAACGTCGGCGCAACATATGGTTGATGAGAGTGCAACATCGGGTCCATAGCGTCAACGCGCGGGCTTACCAGATATAAGGAGAGCAATCAGTGGCAGAAAAGACCGCCGACGACATCATGAAGTTGATCAAGGACGGAGGTGTCGAGTACGTCGACATCCGGTTCTGCGATCTGCCCGGCGTGGTCCAGCACTTCTCGATCCCGGCTTCGGCCTTCGACGAGAGTGTGTTCGAGGACGGCCTGGCCTTCGATGGTTCGTCGGTCCGCGGCTTCCAGTCCATCCACGAGTCCGACATGATGTTGCTGCCGGACCCCGAGACCGCTCAGATCGATCCGTTCCGGCACGCGAAGACCCTGAACCTCAACTTCTTCGTGCACGATCCGTTCACGCGTGAGGCCTATTCCCGCGACCCGCGTAACGTCGCCCGCAAGGCCGAGAACTACCTGGCCAGCACGGGTATCGCCGACACCTGCTTCTTCGGTGCCGAGGCCGAGTTCTACATCTTCGACTCGGTGAGCTTCGATTCCCGGATGAACGGCACCTTCTACGAGGTGGATTCGGAATCGGGCTGGTGGAACTCCGGCGAGCCGCTCGAGGCCGACGGCTCCCCCAACCGCGGCTACAAGGTTCGCCCCAAGGGCGGTTATTTCCCCGTCGCGCCGTACGACCACTACGTGGACCTGCGCGACGAGATGGCCACCAACCTGCAGAACGCGGGCTTCGTGCTGGAGCGCGGTCACCACGAGGTGGGCACCGCCGGCCAGGCCGAGATCAACTACAAGTTCAACACGCTGCTGCATGCGGCCGACGACGTGCTGCTGTTCAAATACATCATCAAGAACACCGCCTGGGCCAACGGCAAGACCGTGACCTTCATGCCCAAGCCGCTGTTCGGTGACAACGGTTCGGGTATGCACGCCCACCAGTCGCTGTGGAAGGACGGCAAGCCGCTGTTCCACGACGAGTCGGGTTATGCCGGGCTGTCGGATCTGGCACGGCACTACATCGGCGGCATCCTGCACCACGCGCCGTCGCTGCTGGCATTCACCAACCCGACGGTGAACTCCTACAAGCGCCTGGTTCCGGGCTACGAGGCACCGATCAACCTGGTCTACAGCCAGCGCAACCGGTCGGCCTGCGTGCGTATCCCGATCACCGGCAACAACCCGAAGGCCAAGCGCCTCGAGTTCCGCTGCCCGGACAGCTCGGGTAACCCGTACCTGGCGTTCGCGGCGATGCTGATGGCCGGCATCGACGGCATCAAGAAGAAGATCGAGCCGCTGGCTCCGGTCGACAAGGACCTCTACGAGCTGCCGCCCGAGGAGGCCGCCAACATCCCGCAGGCGCCGACGTCGCTCTCGTCGGTGATCGACAAGCTCGAAGAGGACCACGAGTACCTCACCGAGGGTGGCGTGTTCACCCCGGACCTCATCGAGACCTGGATCACCTACAAGCGGGAGAACGAGATCATGCCGGTGCAGATCCGTCCGCACCCGTACGAGTTCTCCCTCTACTACGACGTCTGAGTCGCGGTAGTTAGTTCCCCAGTTCGTGACCGAGTCCACCCGTCCGGCGCCGCCGGGCGGGTGGACTCGTCTTCCTCGGCCCCCTTGCGGCGCAACGGCAATGCGACACCGTCGCGCGACCGCAGGCATCGGCCAGCCCTGGCAGCCGTGCACGATGGTCGGCACAGTCGTAGTTTTGTAGGTGTCGGCACCGACCGTGAGTCCCGCCAGGGATGAGGAGCACGAGCCATGAGCACCGAAGCCACCCCAGCCGTCGACGAACGCAACGCCTCACGCCCGCATGCATGGCGGGGCTTCGAGGCGGGCAGTTGGTGTGACGAAATCGACGTCCGCGATTTCATCCAGCGCAACTACGCGCCCTATGAGGGCGACAGCTCCTTCCTGGCCGGCCCCACCGAACGCACCACCGGCATCTGGACAAAGCTGTCCCGGCTCTTCCCCGAGGAGCGCCGCAAGGGCGTCTATGACGTGGACTTCACGACGCCGGCCGCGATCACCGCACACGACCCCGGCTACATCGACCGGGAGCACGAGATCATCGTCGGCCTGCAGACCGACGCCCCGCTCAAACGCGCGATCATGCCGCTCGGCGGCTGGCGCATGGTGGCCAAAGAGCTGCAGACATACGGATATCCGGTCAGCGGCGAGCTCGAGGAGATCTTCACCAAGTACCGCAAGACCCACAACGACGGCGTATTCGACGTCTACCCGCCCAACGTGCGGGCCGCGCGCAGCTCGCACATCGTCACCGGGCTGCCCGACGCCTACGGGCGTGGCCGGATCATCGGCGACTACCGGCGGGTCGCCCTGTACGGCGTCGACGCGCTGATCGAGGGCAAGAAGCTCGAGCGCATCGAGTTGGACATGGAGCGTTCGACCGAGGAGATCATCCGGGACCGGGAGGAGAACGCCGAGCAGATCAAGGCGCTGGGCGAACTCAAGGAGATGGCCGCCGGCTACGGTTTCGACATCTCGGGCCCGGCCGCGACGGCTCGTGAGGCGGTCCAGTGGCTGTACTTCGGCTACCTCGCCGCGGTCAAGGAACAGAACGGCGCCGCAATGTCGTTGGGGCGCACCTCGACCTTCGTCGACATCTATCTCGAGCGTGACCTCGCCGAGGGGGCCCTGACCGAATCACAGGCGCAGGAGATCATCGACGACTTCGTCATCAAGCTGCGCATCGTGCGGTTCCTGCGCACCCCCGACTACGACGCACTGTTCTCGGGCGATCCGACCTGGGTCACCGAAACCATCGGCGGGGTCGGTGAAGACGGCCGCCCGCTGGTGACCCGCACCTCGTTCCGCTACCTGCAGACGCTGTACAACCTGGGCCCCGCCCCGGAACCGAATCTGACGGTGTTGTGGTCCGACCGGCTGCCACGGGGCTTCAAGAGGTTCTGCGCCGCGGCCTCGATCGACACCTCGGCGATCCAGTACGAGTCCGATGAGCTGCTGCGGTCGTACTGGGGTGACGACACCGCCATCGCATGCTGTGTGTCGGCGATGGCGGTGGGCAAGCAGATGCAGTTCTTCGGCGCCCGGGTGAATCTGGCCAAGGCGCTGCTCTATGCGATCAACGGCGGCCGAGACGAGATGTCGGGCAGGCAGGTGGCTCCGGCGAGCCCGCCGCTGACCGGTGAGGTGCTCGACTTCGACGAGGTGCTGGCCGCCTACGACACGCTGCTCGACTGGCTGGCCGAAACCTACGTCGACGCACTGAACTGCATCCACTACATGCACGACAAATACGCATACGAGCGCATCGAGATGGCCCTGCACGACCGCACCATCCTGCGCACCATGGCCTGCGGCATAGCCGGGTTGTCGGTGGTCGCCGATTCGCTGTCGGCCATCAAGTTCGCCACCGTGCGGCCGGTCCGCGACAGCTCGGGCCTGGTGGTCGACTACCAGGTCGACGGTGAGTTCCCCTGCTTCGGCAACGACGACGACCGGGTCGACGACATCGCCGTGGACCTGGTCGGCCGCTTCATGGACAAGGTCCGGGCGCAGCCGACCTACCGCAACGCCACCCACACCCAGTCGGTGCTGACGATCACCTCGAATGTGGTGTACGGCAAGAACACCGGCAACACCCCGGACGGCCGCCGCACCGGCGAACCGTTCGCCCCCGGCGCCAACCCGATGAACGGGCGCGACGTGCACGGTGTGATGGCCTCGGCGCTGTCGGTGGCCAAGATCCCCTACGGCCAGGCACAGGACGGGATCTCCCTGACCACGTCGATCGTTCCGTCCGGCCTGGGCCGGTCCCGCGACGAACAGGTCGACAACCTGGTCGGCATCCTCGATGCCTACAACGTCTCGGGCGGGTTCCACGTCAACATCAACGTGCTCAACCGCGACGTCCTCGAGGACGCGATGGAACACCCCGAGAAGTACCCCCAGCTGACGATCAGGGTTTCGGGATACGCGGTGAACTTCGTGCGCCTGACCCGCGAACAGCAACTCGACGTGCTGTCCCGGACCTTCCACGCGGGGCTGTAGCCGCATGGCGGCCGACGTGCGGGCCGGGAACGCCGGTCGGTTGCCGGCTGCACCCCCGATGCATGTCGCCGATCAGGAGGTCACCGCCAGCGAACAGATCAGTGACCACGACAGCGGTGCGGTGCACTCCTGGGATCTGGTGACCGGCGCCGACGGGCCGGGGACCCGGATGACGCTGTTCCTCGCCGGGTGCGGGATGCGCTGCCAGTACTGCCAGAATCCCGACACCTGGCGGATGCGCGACGGCATCCGCCACACCGTGGACGAGGTGATGGACCGGGTCTCCCGCTACGTCACGATCATGAACGTCACCGGTGGTGGTCTGACGATCTCCGGCGGGGAGCCGCTGCTGCAGGCCAAGTTCGTGATGAACATCTTCCGCCGCTGCCGCGCCCTCGGCATCGCCACCGCGCTGGACACCAACGGCCTGATGGGCGCCCGCCTCACCGACGACGATCTCGACGACATCGACCTGGTGCTGCTCGACATCAAATCCGGCCTGCCCGAGACCTACCGGAGGGTGACCGGACGGCCGTTGTCGCCCACGCTGGATTTCGCCCGGCGGCTCTCGGCGCGCGGAAACACGATGTGGATCCGGTTCGTGCTGGTGCCGGGGCTCACCGATGCGCCGGACAACGTGGAGGCGGTCGCCGGGATCGTCGCCTCGCTCGACGGCGTGGCGCGGCTCGAGGTGCTGCCATTCCACCAGCTGGGCCGCGACAAGTGGGCCGCGACGGGCGAGCCGTATCTGCTGGCCGAAACCCACCCGCCCGACGCAGCGCTCGTCGACCGGGTGCGGGGCCAGTTCGCCGATCGCGGCATCACGGTGATGTAGCGATCCCGCCTCCGGGTTTTCGCCATCTTGAAACATCGACGTCACCACAACTCACTGGAGACCGCGGCACATCAAGGTATTCTGACAGTCATGACACAAAAGTTGGATGCTGGACTGGCGCGGCTGTCCTCCCCCGCTCTTGCGCTCTTCAGGATCATGTTCGGAGTGCTGTTCGCCCTGCACGGGACCATGAAGCTGTTCGGCTGGCCGCTCGGCGAGGCGATCCCGGTGGGCACCTGGCCGTACTGGTTCGCCGGGCTGATCGAGCTCGTGACCGGTGTCCTGATCGCCGTCGGGCTCTTCACCCGCATCGCCGCGCTGCTGGCCTCGGGCACGATGGCGGTGGCCTACTTCTGGCAGCACTGGGGCATCCTCGGCGGCGAACTGGGCAGTTTCTGGCCCATGGAGAACGGCGGTGAGATGACGATCCTGTACTGCTTCGGGTTCCTGTTGCTCGCCGCCACCGGCGCCGGCGCATTGTCGGTCGACGGGATGCGTGGTCGCGGCTCGACGGCCACGACCACCTGACCCCCGGCGTTAGTCGAGCGCCATATCCGTGCGGAAGCGGCGCATCCCGTCGACCTTGTCCGCCGTGGATGCGTCGGGCCCGCTGTAGAACATCCACGGCATCGTGATGATCCCGGTGATCCCACCGGCCTCGGCGCGTGCGAAGTGCTCGGGCGTGAACGCGTCGGTCAGCGGCGTGATCACCTCGAAATCATCCGTACCCAGACCGTTTTCGGTGCGCAGCGTCCGCAGCACACCCACCCGCTCCAGCGCCTTGTCGGTGGTGATCAGGTCACCGATCCAGCCGTCGTGGCGTGCCGCGCGGCGCAGCGCGATGTCCGACAGGCCGCCGACGTAGACCGGGATGGGCGGCGGGGTGGGCTCCATCTCGAGCCGCGGGGCGGTGTAGAACTCGCCGGCGAACTCCGTCCACCCGGGCGACCACAACGCCTTCATCAGCTTCAGCATCTCGTCGGTGCGCCGGCCGCGCCTCTCGAACCGCTGGCCCAGCAGTTCGAACTCCTCCCGGCACCAGCCCACCCCGACACCGAGTTCCAGCCGGCCGCCGGCCAGCACCGCGGCGGTGCCGATCGACTTGGCGGCCGAGTACGGGTCGCGCATCGCGGGCAGGTACACCGTCGTGACGAACCGCAGCCGGCTGGTCGCCAGCGCGATCGCACCGATCATCACCCACGGGTCGGGCCAGTCGGTGAACGCCTCCCAGCGCCGGGCCCCGTCCTTGGTGTACGGATACGGCGTCTGCAGCGTCTCGAGGTTGATCACATGATCCGGGATCGCCATCCCGTGATAGCCCAGCTCATCTGCGGCCCTGGCTATCTCGACTGCTTCCCGGGTGTCCAGGAACGCGGTGCTGACGTAGAACCTCATCCGGCGTCGCGCGCCCAGGCGGGCTTGATGAACACGCCCTCGGCTTCCACCGTCGCCCCGTTCCCGTCGAGCAGGTAACCGCGGGCGAAGGTCTTGACCCCTTCGGAACGTTCGACGACAGCCTCGGCACGCAACGGCCCCAACGGCGTGCCACGCAGATAACGCAGGCTGATGGTTCCGGTGAACTTGGGTTGCCGCAGCCCCTCACTGGCGACCTCGCCGAGGATGTGGTCGAGCACCAGGGCACAGATTCCGCCGTGCACCCATCCCGGCGGGCCCTCGTAGGCCGGCCCCAAAGTGAACTCACTCCAGCAGCTGCCGTCGGCCTCGTGCTCGATCATCATCGGTGGCGCGATCGCATTGCGCAGTCCGACCGCGGGGTTGGCCCACGACACCGGGCCGCCGGTGTCGGCGTGGCGCAGTGTGGACCTGCCCTCACGAACCTGGCTCTGCAGCAACGCGGTGGCGGCCTGCAGGTGCCCGAGCGCTTCGGCCACGGTCACGTCGTCGACCTCGGTGTGGATTCCGACGTCGATGAGGGTGCGCAGGGCGTCGGTCAACGGCCCATAGCTCGCCCGCTGCCGGTCGTACTCGTCGCCACTGATCACGTCGAACGAGAAGTCCACCCGCTACCCTCCGAAAACCTTGCGCACGACGGCCTTGGCCCGTCGCGTCACCCGCAGATAGTTGTCCAGGAACTCGCCGCCGTCGCCGTCCGGCCAGCCCGCCGCGGTGGCGACCGCGTTGAGCAGGCGCCCCGGGCCGGGCAGCTGATCGGTCGGCTTGCCGCGTACCAGCACCAGCGCGTTGCGTGCCCGCGTCGCAGTCAGCCAGGCGTCCCGCAACAGCTCGATGTCGCCCTCGGCGATCAGCTCGGCCGCACCGATCGCGTTCAGCGTCTCCAGCGTCGAAGTGTTGTGCAGCGCGGGAATCCGGTGCGCGTAGCGCAGCTGGAGCAGCTGAACGGTCCACTCCACGTCGGCCAGCCCGCCGCGACCCAGCTTGGTGTGGGTGTTGGGCTCGGCGCCGCGCGGCAGCCGTTCGGCGTCCACCCGCGCCTTGATCCGCCGGATCTCCTGCACCGCCTCGGCCGACACTCCCCCTGGCGGATACCGGGTGTCGTCGATCATCAGCAGGAACTGCTCGCCGAGCTCGAAATCGCCGGCCACCCGGTGCGCCCGCAGCAGCGCCTGGATCTCCCAGGGTTGGGCCCACTGCGCGTAGTAGGCCCGGTAGGACCCCAGGGTGCGCACCAGCGGGCCACTGCGCCCCTCGGGACGCAGGTTGATGTCCACCTCCAACGGCGGATCCGCGCCGGGCGTGCCCAACCGCGAGCGCACCTGCTCGGCCACGGTCACCGACCATCGCACCGCCACCGATTCCTCGACACCGTCGTTGGGTTCGCACACGAACATCACGTCGGCGTCCGAACCGTAACCGAGTTCTCCGCCGCCGAGCCGGCCCATCCCGATGACGGCGATGCGTGCCGGAGGTCCCGACTCGGGCGAGTTGGCACGGATCACCGCGTCGAGCGCGGCCTGCAGCACCGCGACCCACACCGTGGTCAGCTGGTTGCAGACGGCCGTCACGCTCATCATCCCGAGCAGGTCGGCCGACGCGATGCGGGCCAGTTCGCGGCGGCGCAGCGAGCGCGCAGCCGCGATCGCGCGGGCCGCGTCGC
>NZ_JBSWXU010000133.1:0-14588 GCF_056160785.1 Mycobacterium sp. ABE4_509
GTCCACGCCCGAGGCACTGCGCCGGTTCGGCGCCCGCGAGCGCAGCGAGGCCGAGCGCGAACTCGCCGACTTCGAGGCGCTGTGGCGCCACGGCGCCAGCCCGCTGCTGCGTGAACTGATCGACGGGCAGGTCATCGAACTCCTGGGCGGCCCACTGGCACACCCGTTCCAGCCCCTGCTCAACCCGCGCCTGCGCGACTTCGCGCTGCGCGAGGGCCTGGCAGATGCGGCGCAGCGCTACGCGCACACGCCGGTGGGGATCTGGGCTCCCGAATGCGCCTACGCCCCCGGCATGGAGGCCGGCTACAGCAGCGCCGGAGTCGGCCACTTCATGGTCGACGGCCCCACCCTGCACGGAGACACCACCCTCGGTCGACCGGTCGCCGGATCCGACGTCGTCGCGTTCGGCCGTGACCTGCAGGTCAGTTACCGGGTCTGGTCGCCGCGCTCGGGCTATCCGGGCCACGCCGCATACCGCGACTTCCACACCTACGACCACGCCACGGGGCTCAAACCGGCCAGGGTGACCGGACGCAACGTGCCCTCGGAGGCCAAGGCCCCCTACGACCCGGATCGCGCCGACGCCGCGGTCGACGTGCACGTCGCCGACTTCGTCGACACGGTGCGCCGCCGGCTGACCGCCGAGTCGGCACGCATCGGCAGGCCCGCGCACGTGATCGCCGCGTTCGACACCGAGTTGTTCGGCCACTGGTGGTACGAGGGCCCGGTCTGGCTGGAACGGGTGCTGCGCGCACTGCCGGCCGCCGGCATCCGGGTGGGCACGCTGGCCGACGCCGTCGCCGGCGGTTACGTCGGCAGCCCGGTGGAACTGCCGCCCAGCTCCTGGGGGTCGGGCAAGGATTGGCAGGTCTGGGCCGGTGAGAAGGTCGCCGACCTGGTGCAGCTCAACAGCGAGGTCGTCGACACCGCGCTGAGCACCGTGGACAAGGCGCTGGCCCGCTCCGTGCTGCCGGATGCACCGACCCCGCGGCACACCGTCGCCGATCAGATCCTGCGCGAGACCCTGCTGACGGTGTCCAGCGACTGGCCGTTCATGGTCAGCAAGGACTCCGCCGCCGACTACGCGCGCTACCGCGCCCATCTGCATGCGCACGCCACCCGCGAGATCGCCGCGGCCCAGGCCGCCGGCCGCCACGAGCACGCCCAGCGGTTGGCCGAGGGGTGGAACCGGGCCGACGGGCTGTTCGGTGCGCTCGACGCGCGCCGGCTGCCGAACGCGTGACGATGAAGATCCTGCTGATCTCCTGGGAGTACCCGCCGGTGGTGATCGGCGGGCTCGGACGCCACGTCCACCACCTGGCCACCGAACTGGGCGCGGCCGGACACGACGTGGTGGTGCTCAGCCGCCGCCCGACGGCCACCGATCCGCACACCCACCCCACCACCGACGAGGTCTGTGCAGGCGTGCGGGTGATCGCCGCCGCCGAGGATCCGCACGAATTCACCTTCGGCTCCGACATGATGGCCTGGACCCTGGCGATGGGCCACGCCATGATCCGGGCCGGCCTAGCGGCCGGCTGGCGGCCCGACGTCGTGCACGCCCACGACTGGCTGGTCGCCCATCCGGCCGTCGCGCTCGCCGAATTTTTCGATGCGCCTTTGGTTTCCACGATCCACGCCACCGAAGCGGGCCGGCATTCGGGCTGGGTTTCCGGGGCGGTGAGCCGGCAGGTGCATGCACTGGAGGGCTGGCTGGTGGGCGAATCCGACGGGCTGATCACCTGTTCGGCCTCGATGCGCGACGAGATCACCGCCCTGTTCGGGCCCGATGTCCCCGATATCACCGTCATCCCCAACGGAATCGACACCGACGGTTGGCCGTTCGCGCCGCGGCGGGCACGCTTAGGGCCTGCCGAACTGCTCTACTTCGGCCGCCTCGAGTACGAGAAGGGCGTGCACGACGCGATCGCGGCGCTGCCCCGGATCCGGCGCAGCCATCCCGGCACCACACTGACCGTCGCCGGAGACGGCACCCAGCGCAGCTTCCTGACCGAGCAGGCCCGTCGCCACAAAGTGCTGAAAGCAACGAATTTCGTTGGACAGGTTGATCATTCACAGTTGCTTGCCCTGCTGCATCGTGCCGACGCCGCGGTGTTGCCGTCACACTACGAACCCTTCGGGATCGTCGCGCTCGAGGCTGCCGCGGCCGGCGCACCACTGGTCACCTCGACCGCGGGCGGCCTCGGAGAGGCGGTGATCGACGGGCACACCGGGCTGTCGCATCCCCCCGGTGACGTCGGCGGACTCGCCGCAGCGGTACGGGCGCTGCTCGACGCGCCCGGCTCAGCGCAACAGCGGGCGGTCGCCGCGCGGGACCGGCTCACCTCGGATTTCGCCTGGCACACCGTCGCCGCCGACACCGCGCAGGTCTATCTGGGCGCCAAACGCGGTGAGCGCAGACCGCAGCCGCGCCGGCCCATCGCCGAACGCGCACTGCCCGAGCGCTGATCAGCCGCGGGTCAGGACTTCTTCTCCCGCCAGACCCGCTCGAACGGCAGCCGCCACGCATGGGGGGCGATCATCTGGTGAATCGCGTTGGGCCCCCAGGTGCCCGGCTGGTACATCTTCACCGGCGGCGGGTCGAGCAACAGCGGGGCCGACCGCTCCCACAGCGACTCGATGCCCTCGGCGGTGGTGAACAGGGTGTGGTCCCCGCGCATCGCGTCCAGGATCAGCCGCTCATAGGCCTCCAGCACGTCGTCGATGTAGTCGGTCTCCTGGGTGGAGAACTGCATCGACAGCTTCTCCAGCTTCATGCCCGGACCAGGGCGCTTGCCGTAGAACGACAGCGAGATCTTCGACGAGTCCGCCAGGTCGAACGTCAGATGGTCCGGCCCCTGAGCGCCGACCCCCGACCCCGGCGGGAACATCGTGCGCGGCGCCTCCTTGAACGCGATCGACACGATCCGCTGCCCCTCGGCCATGCGCTTGCCGGTGCGCAGGTAGATCGGCACGCCGGCCCAGCGCCAGTTGTCGATCCCGACCTTGAGCGCGATGAACGTCTCGGTGTCCGAATCACGTGCCACGCCCTCTTCTTCGCGGTAGCCGGTGTACTGACCGCGCACCACGTTGCCGATGTCGATGGGCAGCATCGACCGGAAGACCTTGTTCTTCTCCTCGCTGATCGCGCGCGGCTCCAGCGCCGTCGGCGGCTCCATCACCACGAACGCCATCACCTGGAACAGGTGCGTGACGACCATGTCCTTGTAGGCGCCGGTGCTCTCGTAGAAGTTCGCCCGCGCGTCGAGGCCCAGCGTCTCGGGGATGTCGATCTGGATGTGGTCGATGAAGTTGCGGTTCCAGATCGGCTCGAACAGGCCGTTGGCGAACCGGAACGCCAGAATGTTCTGCGCGGCCTCCTTGCCCAGGAAGTGGTCGATTCGGAAGACCTGTGATTCGGTGAACGTCTCATGGACGAACGCGTTGAGTTCCACCGCGCTGCGCAGGTCGGTGCCGAACGGCTTCTCCATCACCACCCGCGAACGCTCGACCAGATCGGCCTCCTTGAGCATCGTGATGACCGACTCGGCGGCCTTCGGCGGCACCGAAAGGTAGTGAAGGCGCTGCACCCCGTCGCCGAGTTCGGACTCGCACCGCGCCACCGCCGCGGCCAGCGCCTCGGGGCCCTCGCCCTGGGGGACGTAACTGATCTTGGCGGAGAACTGCGCCCACTGTTCGTCGGTCAGTTCGTGGCTGCCGAAGGAATCACAGGCCTCTCGGGCCAGCTCGCGGAACTCGTCGTCGGTGTACTCCTCCAACGACGTGCCGACCAGACGGATGTCCGGGGTCAGCGACGACTGCTCGAGATAGGCGATACCGGGCAGCAACTTGCGCCGCGCGAGGTCACCGGTGGCACCGAACAGCACGATCACGAACGGCGCCACGGGCGGATCGTCGTGGCGGAACGGATGCGCACCCGTAGCGGGGTAGGCGATGTTCTGGTGGCTGGGTGTGGTCACCTGCTGATGCTGTCATCGACGCCGTGCGGTCGCAGCGTCAGCGGCAAACCCAGGTCAGTGCGAAGCCTTCTTGCGTTCGATGTCGGCCAGCGCCGCGGCCAGTTCAGCCCGCTGCGCCGCCGACGTCTCCCACGACAGCTTGCGGTTCTTGACCACCCGGGCCGGGGCGCCGACGGCGATCGAGAAATCCGGGATGTCGCCTTTGACCACCGCGTGCGAACCCAGCACACATCCCCGGCCGACGGAGGTCCCCCGCAACACGCTCACCTTCACCGCCACCCAGGTGTCGGGTCCGATGGACACCGGGCTCTTGACGATGCCCTGGTCCTTGATCGGCAGTTCGATGTTGTCCATCTTGTGGTCGAAGTCGACGATGTAGCACCAGTCGGCCATCAGCACCGAGTCCCCCAACTCGATGTCCAGGTAGGAATTGATGACGTTGTTGCAGCCGAGCACCACTTTGTCGCCGATCCGCAGCGAACCCTCGTGGCAGCGGATGGTGTTGCCGTCACCGATGTGCACCCAGCGGCCGATCTCCATCTGGGAGAGCTCCGGGGTCGCCTGGATCTCGACGTCCTTGCCGAGGAACACCATGCCGCGGGTGATGATGTGCGGGTTGGCCAGCTTGAACTTCAGCAGCCGCCAGTACCGCACCAGGTACCAGGGGGTGTAGGCGCGGTTGGCCAGGACCCACTTCAACGAGGCGAGAGTGAGGAAGTCGGCTTGACGCGGATCCCGCAAGCGCGACCCTCGCCAGCGCTTGTGCAGCGGCGCGCCCCACATCGTCGTCATGGCCGCAAAGCCTACGCGAGCGGGCCCACGACATTCCGGGCCCGCTGCGCGCCGGTGGCGGGCCGCGAAACGGTTACCCTCACGTGGGCTCGAGAAAAGGCACCGATGCCACCCGCGCTCCGGGAGAACTGAAGGGAACACGTGCTGCGGCGAATCTTCGTCCTGGCCGCGACGGCGCTGATTGCGGGCGCCTCAGCCGGCTGTGGCAACACCGATTCCTGGGTGTTGGCGCGCGCCGCGGACGGCTGGGCCGCCCAGTACGCCAACGCCGAGAACAACAGCTACTCGCCCGTCTCGGGCGCCGGCACGCTGCGCCTGGACTGGATCCGGTCGGTCAAAGGCGAGCTGGGCGCCCAGGCGGCGCTGAGCTCCGACGGCTACCTGGCACTCAACGGCCAGACCGCGGCGGGATGCTCGCTGATGGTCTGGGAGAACGACAACCGTGCCCGGCAGCGCTGGTGCACCCGCACCGTCCAGGGCGGCGGGTTCGCCGGCCCGCTGTTCGACGGATTCGACAACCTCTACATGGGTCAGCCGGGCCTGGTGCAGTCCTTCCCGACCACGCAGTGGGTGCGCTGGCGCCGCCCGGTGATCGGCATGCCGATGACGATGCGCTTCCTGTCCCCCGGCAATCTGCTGGTGGTCACCCACCTCGGCCAGGTGCTGGTGTTCGACGCCCAGGGCGGCACCGTCGTGGGCACCTCGCTGGACCTGGTGGCCGGCCTCGACCCCACCGACTCCCTGCGGGGGCTCGAGGACTGTCGCTCCGCCGGGCCCGACTGTCCGGTGGCCGCCGCGCCGGCGTTCTCGGCGACGACCGGCACCGCGGTGGTGCCGTTGTGGGAGCCCGGAGCCGACGAGCCGGTACTGGTGGGACTGCGCTACCGCCCCGGACAGACGCCGGAGCTCCTGCGCGAGTGGACCAGCGACGCGGTCGGCGGGGGGCCGCTGGCCAGCCCGGTGCTGTCCGAGGACGGGTCGACGGTGTACGTCAGCGGCCGCGACGAGCAGCTGTGGGCGATCAACAGCGACGACGGCACTGCCAAATGGTCGGTGCCGTTGGGCTATCTCGCCCAGACCCCGCCGGCGGTCACCCCGAGCGGGCTGATCGTCGCCGGTGGTGGACCGGGCGCCGAGCTGGTCGCGATCCGCGACACCGCTGAGCAGGGTGAAGAGTTGTGGCGCCGCGACGACGTCACGCCGCTGTCGACGTCGAGCCTGGCCGGCGTGGGCTATACCGTCGTCCCCGACGGCCCCGCCGAGGGGGATGACGAACCGGGGATGGCGCTGGTGGTGTTCGACCTGGGAGACGGTGGCACCGTCAACCGCTATCCGCTGCCCGGGGCCACCGGATGGCCGGTCGGAGTGTCCGTCGGCAGCGACCGCCGCGTGGTCACTGCGAGCAGCGACGGCCGGGTTTTCGGTTTCGCGCCCGCCTGACCGCTCGAACCGAGGCCCGCTCTAACCAAAGGCCTCGACCAGCGCGCCTATATCCGGCCGTCCTAACACCGCCGTGACAAACAGGTAATGCCGTTCTTTCCTGTCGGTGAAAGAGTGCTGTTTCGAAACACCAAAACACGCCCGAACGGACAAAGGGGACACCAGGTGTCGGAATTCCTCGGAAGCGTCAGCGACCTCGTATGGCACGAGACGCTCGTGTACCTCTGCCTCGCCGCCGGCGTGTACTTCTCCATCAGGTCCCGCTTCGTGCAGGTACGACAGGTCCCCGAGATGGTGCGGCTCATGCTCAAGGGCGAGAAGTCACCCTCGGGTGTCTCGAGTTTCCAGGCGCTGACGATCTCACTGGCCGGACGCGTCGGCACCGGCAATATCGCCGGTGTGGCCACCGCCATCGCGTTCGGCGGCCCCGGTGCGCTGTTCTGGATGTGGGTAGTGGCCTTCCTGGGAGCGTCCACGTCGTTCGTGGAATGCACCCTGGGCCAGATCTACAAGGAACGCGACAAGCTCACCGGCGAGTACCGCGGTGGCCCGGCGTACTACTTCAGCCACGCATTCGCCAACACCGCCGGCGCGGTGCCGATGAAGATCTACGGCTACGTCTTCGCCGCGGTCACCATGCTGGCCATGGGTCTGCTGCTGCCGTCGGTGCAGTCCAACTCGATGGCCTCGGCGATGCAGAACGCCTGGGGCTTCGGCGAATGGTGGGTCGCCGTCGGCACGGTGATCGTGCTGGCCTTCGTCATCATCGGCGGCGTCAAGCGGATCGCGACCTTCGCCTCCATCGTGGTGCCGTTCATGGCGGTCATCTACATCGTGCTGGCACTGGTCATCGTGTTGATGAACGCCGGCGAGATCCCCGGCATCATCTCGCTGATCTTCTCCAGCGCGTTCGGGTTGGACTCCGCGTTCGGCGCGATCCTCGGCGTCGCGGTGATGTGGGGCGTCAAACGCGGCATCTACTCCAATGAGGCCGGTCAGGGCACCGGCCCGCACGCCGCGGCGGCCGCCGAGGTCTCACACCCCGCCAAGCAGGGGCTGGTGCAGGCCTTCGCGGTCTACATCGACACCCTGTTCATCTGCTCGGCGACCGGCTTCCTGATCCTGTCGACCGGCGCCTACCGGGTGTTCGAGGGCGAGAGCGCCGACGGCGCGGTGATCGCCGACGGCGGCATCCTGCCCGACGGCACCGAGGTCGGCCCGGCGTTCGCGCAGAACGGCTTCGACACGCTGTGGAACGGCGCCGGGTCCAGCTTCATCGCGTTCTCGCTGGCGTTCTTCTGCATCACCACGATCATCGCCTACTACTACATGGCCGAGACCAACCTGCGGTTCCTGCTCGGCAAGACCGCGACGATCAGCGTCCCCTACATCCGCGGCACGGTCGGGTCGAACACCACCATCCTGCTGCAGGCGCTGATCCTGGTGTCGGTGACGATCGGCGCGGTGTCCACCGCGGCGGACGCGTGGACGCTCGGTGACATCGGCGTCGGCCTGATGGCCTGGCTGAACATCATCGGCATCATCATCCTGCAGCAACCCGCCTACAAAGCGCTGTGGGACTACGAGAAGCAGAAGAAGCAGGGGCTGGACCCTACGTTCGACCCCGTTGCCCTCGGCATCAGGAACGCCACTTTCTGGGAGAATTACGACCCCGCCACCGGCAAGGACAAAGTGCGGTCGGCGTCCGCGTGACCGGCTGGCCTGAGCTGCGTGCGGCTCAGGCCAGCATGGCGGCGACGGCGCTGCGGGGAACGACCGCCCGCAGCGCCCCGCCCGCGCCGGCCATGATCTCGCCCTGACCGAAGAAGAAGATCAGTTCGTCGTCGGTCAGCGCGAACTCCTGGTACTTGGCCGCATCCAGGCCGTGCGCCGGCGAGATGGGTGAGTCCACACCGAGCTGGCGGGCCAGGTCTGCCTGCACGATCGGGAAGATCACATCCAGCGGCCTGGTTCCGGGCCGGAACAGTTCCTCGAAGGTCATCGGCGCCTGCGTGCCGAGATCCCAGTTGAAGGACTTGTACCAGGTCTGGGGGTGCGCGCCGCCGACGTTCTCGTACAACTCGAACACCACGCTGCGGGTGCCCTCGGCCTCATCGACCGGTTCGGGCTCCTGCGGAGCGGGGTCGTCGGCGTCCGGATCGGCCGGCGGGCCGGAGCGGTAGTCGGTACCCCGGGCGTCCAGCACATAGGGCAGATTCCACGATCCGGGCATGTCGGAGACGTTGACGAAACCGTCCCGGGTCTGTTTCAGGTAGTCGGCGATCGCCCGCTGGTCGGGGTAGTCGGCGGGAAACGTGAAGTCCAGGGTGTAGGCGGGGTTGCTCACGTGCACCCGGCACGTTTGCTCAGGATCGACCGAACCGCCCAGTTCCGCGCACGCCGATTCCTGGGCCCCGGACACCGGGGCGGTAGCCAAACCCGAAACTACACCGGCTGCCAACAGGGCGGCGGCGAGAATGCGCATCGTCGGACGTCCTCGTGTTCGGCACCGAATCGGTCCTCGGCGCACTTGTTGCCAGGGTACGTGGCCGGTCAACGTGACGGACGGCATAGGAATGCCGTTGCCCGGCTGGCACGCCCGGCGCCGAGCCGGGCCAGCACCACCGTGGCCTGCGTCGACCCGCGCAGCCGTAGCCGGGTGCGCAATGCGTCGGGGTCGACGTCGAGACCCCGGACGAGGATCTCGGCCACCCCGACATCTCGGGCCGAAAGTGCCTGGCGCAGCCGTCGCTCGTTGAAGGCCAGGGTGTCGAGAATCTCGAAACCGCGCACCCCTTCGGGCAGCCGGTCTCCCGACAGATAGGCGATATCGGGATCGAGTTGCCACAGACCGTGCCGGGCGGCGTAGTGGCGGACCAGCCCGGCCCGGATCACCGCCCCGTCCGGCTCGACGATCCACCGGCCGGCCGGCGCCACCGGGCAGTCGTCGGGCTCTGCGTCGGTGAGCTGTTCTGCGGTGTCGAGCAGCGTGGCGCGCCGCCGCACCCCCGGGTCGGCGAGTCCGCGTGACCACAGGCACGCTTCGCGCACACTGCCCGCCAACGAGACCACCTCGATCTCACCCTCGAAGCCCAGTCCCCGCACCGCCGCGAAATCGATTCCGGGGGAACATTTCACGACGTGGTCGTAGGTGCCGAGCACATCGAGGAGTTCATCGAGGGGCGGAATGTAGCTGCGCGGGTCGAACCGGCGCCGGGAGCCACTGCGCCGGCCGGGGTCGGCCAGCACGACGGCACCCCTGCTGACCGGGTGAAGCACGTCGGCCCGGCACAGCGGCACCGCGGGGCCGTCCAGCCGCAGGTTGTGGTCGGCCATCGCCAGCCGCACCGGGTCGATGTCGCTGCCGATCACGAATTCTGCCGAATTGCGCAGCGCCGCAAGCTCGGTGCCGACCGAACAGGTGGCGTCGTGCACGACGGCGCCGGTCAGTCTGCGGGCTCGGCGCCCAGCCACCGGCGCCGCGGTGGCCTGTTGCAGCGCATCATCGGTGAACAGCCAGTGCGCCGCACCGGGAAGCTTGGCGGCGGCCTTGCGGCGGAGTCGGACGGTTTCCACCAATACTGCCGCGCGGTCACCGAAACGCTTTCTCGCCGAAGTGATGTCGGCGACCAAGGTGGAGTCGGTGAGCTCAGCTCCGGCAAGCTCGTGCAGCGCCGCCGCGCCCGCCGCGCCGCGCAGGTAGTTCACATCGTCGAGGCTGAACGCTACGACGACCCACCCTCCGGCTTCACCCCGGTGACCATGACGTTGTAGAACCAGCCCTTCGGCATCACCCGCCGCCACAGGTTGGCGTCGACCCACGACAGCGTGGTCCAGCTGCCGAACGCGAATTTCGCCCAGCCCCAGCCCAGCCGGCCCGGCGGGACCGCGGCTTCGAAGGTGCGGATGGGCCAGCCCAGCATCGCGGCGGTGAACTCCTCGCTGGCGGTGCGCACCTCGACCGCGCCCGCGTCGGCGGCCATCCGTTCGAGATCGCCGGGTTCGAAGGTGTGCAGGTCGACGACGGCCTCCAGCGCGGCGGCCCGCGAGGATTCGTCGAGCTCTGCCTGCGGCCGTCGCCAATCCGACAGGAACGGCAGCTTTGTGACGTTCGTCGCGACCCGCCAGGTCAGCGTCGAGAGCTCACGCGCGTAACGGTTGCCCACCGTGGTGGGTTCACCGGCGAACACGAACCGCCCACCCGGCTTGAGGATGCGGACCACCTCGCGCAGCGACTTCTCGACGTCGGGGATGTGGTGCAGCACCGCGTGGCCGACAACGAGATCGAAGGTGTCGTCGTCGTAGGGGATGCCCTCGGCGTCGGCGACACGGCCGTCGATCTCCAGGCCGAGCGACTGCCCGTTGCGGGTGGCCACCTTGACCATGCCCGGGGACAGATCGGTGACCGATCCGCGCCGGGCCACCCCGGCCTGGATCAGGTTGAGCAGGAAGAACCCGGTTCCGCAGCCCAGCTCCAGGGCCCGGTCGTAGGGCAGCTCGCGCTGGATGTCCTCGGGTACCGCCGCGTCGAACCGTCCCCGCGCGTAGTCGATGCAGCGCTGGTCGTAGGAGATCGACCACTTCTCGTCGTAGGTTTCGGCTTCCCAGTCGTGATAGAGCACCTGGGCGAGCTTGGAGTCGTGCATCGCGGCGTCGACCTGCTCCTGCGTGGCATGCGGCATCGGAGCCGGATCGGTGACATCGGAACTCGTCATGCAGGGCAGCCTAACTGTTCGCTGTGCGGCCATCCCCGGCGAATGCCGCCTTGGCCGCGGCCAGCACCGATGGTGGGTAGTCCAGGAAGCGGCCCGCCCACGAGAGCGCGGCGTCGTAGACCCCGTCCGGGGCCACCAGCTGGTCGATGAGGCCCATCTCGAGCGCCTCCCGCGCGTCGACGAACCGGCCGCTGAACACCAGATCCTTGGCCTTGCTGGCCCCCACCGCGCCGGCCAGTCGCCTCGTCCCGGCAGCGGCCGGCGCCAGGCCGGCCAGAATCTCCGTCGCCCCGAACTTCACGTTGTCCCCGCTGAGCCGCCAGTCGGCGGCCAGGGCCAGTGTCAGCCCGGCACCCAGCGCATAACCGGTGATCGCGGCGACCGTGGGCGTGGGCAGGCCGGCCAGCGCGTCCACCGCCTCCCGGCACAGCCGCGCGCTCACCTCGGCTTCCTGCGCGGTCAGCGTCGACCGTTCGGGCATGTCCTCGCCGGCGCTGAAGATCTCGTGCCCGCCGAACAGGATCACCGCGGCGACGTCGTCGCGGTCGCCGAGCGCGGCGGCGGCTTCGGCGATCTCCCGGTACACCTGCCGGGTCAGCGCGTTCGTCGGGGGGCGCGACACCAGCAGCGTCGCGATGCCCGGCCGCCGGCCGTCGCCGGAGACAACCACACTGACGAACTCCGTCACGCCCGCGGGGCCCCGTCGCTGTAGCCCTGCGGGGCGCGCCGGTTGCGGGCCGCGTTGTAGCGCTCGCTGTTGAAGAACTCGATCTCCCAGTTGCCGCCCTTCTGGGCGGCCAGCGACGGCTCGATGGCGACGATCTGGCGCTCGACCGCCAGCACCTCGGGCACCGTGCGGCCGTCGAGCGCGTCGAGCTGGGTCCACGTCGGGGGCAGCAGGAAGCTGCGACCCTCGGCGAAGTCGTCGAGCGCCGCCCGCGGGGTGACCCAGTCGGCCTTGTCGGTCTCGGTGTTGTCGCCGTCGGCTCGCTGCCCCTCGGGCAGGGCGCCCACGAAGAAGTAGGTGTCGTAGCGGCGGGTGCGCTCCTCTTTCGGGGTCACCCAGTTCGCCCAGGGGCGCAGCAGGTCGGCGCGCAGCATCAGCTTCTCGGTGCGCAGGAACTCGCCGAACGACAGCGACTTGTTCTCCAGGGCGGCGCGCTGCTCGCGGTACACCGACGCGTCGTCGACCAGCAGGTCCGGATCGTCGGCGGAGCCGGCGAAGAGCACGCCGGATTCCTCGAAGGTCTCCCGGGCGGCAGCGCAGACCAGCGCCGCGGCCAGATCGGGTTCCACCCCGAACCGCCGCGCCCACCACTGCCGATCCGGTCCGTGCCAGTCGACATCGGCGGTGCGGTCGCGGTCGTCGACTCCCCCGCCCGGGAACACCATCACACCCGCGACGAACTCCATCGCCGAATGCCGGCGCATCAGAAAGATCTCGAGCGGACTGACCGAGCCGGCCGGGCCACTGTCGGCGCCCCGGATCAGCATGACCGTCGCCGCCGGTCGCGCCGGGAGGGGCTCGGGTTCGTGGGTGTTCATGTCCGCCTCCTGTGTGCAGCGCGGGTCCGCGTGCGCCGCGCGAAGTAGCGGCCGTCGATGAAGTCCAGGGCGATCGACTGACCGAACGCCTTGGACAGGTTCTCGGCGGTGAGCACATCGGGCAGCAGACCCGAGTCCACCACCTTGCCCTCGGACAGGATCATGGCATGGGAGAACCCCGGCGGAATCTCCTCGACGTGGTGGGTCACCAGCACCAGCGCCGGCGCGTCGGGATCGTCGGCCAGGTCCGAGAGCCGTGCCACGAGTTCCTCGCGCCCGCCCAGGTCGAGGCCGGCTGCCGGCTCGTCGAGCAGCAGCAGTTCCGGGTCGGTCATCAGGGATCGGGCGATCAGCACCCGCTTGCGCTCCCCTTCGCTGAGCGTGCCGTAGGTGCGCTCGGCCAGATGCTCGGCGCCGACGCTTTCGAGCATGTCGACGGCCTGCTCGTAGTCCATCTCGTCGTACTGCTCGCGCCACCGCCCCATCACGGCGTAACCGGCCGAGACGACCAGATCGCGCACCACCTCCTCGTCGGGCACCCGCTGGGACAGGGCCGCGCTGCTGAGACCGACTCGCGAGCGCAGCTCGGACATGTCGGTGCGGCCCAACCGTTCGCCCAGCACATAGGCGGTGCCCGAGGAGGGGTGTTCCATCGCCGCGGCGATGCGCAGCAGCGAGGTCTTGCCCGCGCCGTTGGGGCCGATCACCACCCAGCGTTCATCGAGTTCCACCGACCAGGTCACGGGGCCGACGAGCGTGCGACCGCCACGACGGAGCGTGATCCTGGCGAAGTCGATCAGCAGGTCGGGATCGGCGGCTTCGGTGTCATCATCGGAGCTGTCGACTGGCACCCGCCCATCGTAGTCAGGCCACGAAGTCCCATCCGTGCCCGCCGCTGACCAGGACCCGGTCGGCCCGCGCCGCCGTCGCCGCGACCAGCGCGGAGTTCGGCTCGTCGACAGCCGCGACCCAGCTGCGTGCGGCCTGCGGGCTCTTACCGAAACGGATGTGGCGGGCGATCAGCCGTTCTGTCCTGGTTCGCTCGTCGGCGGCGACGAACCACACGGCGTCCATGGCCGCGCGCGCCCGCACCCACGGCGCGCCGAGCAGCAGATAGTTGCCCTCGGTCAGCACCAGCCGCGCCTGCGGGGGCACCGCCAGCGCGCCGGCCAGCGGTTGTTCGAGCTCACGGTCGAACCCCGGGGCATACACCGTGCGGTCGGTCTCGCTGCGCGCCCGCTCCAGCAGGTGTGCGTATCCGGCGGCGTCGAACGTCTCCGGCGCGCCCTTCCGGTCGAGCAGACCGAGCCGGCGTAGCTGCTCGTCGGCCAGATGGAAGCCGTCCATGGGTACGTGGGCCACCCAATCGGGGCCGCACCGCTGCGCGACCGCGGCGAGCAGCAGGGCGGCCAGGGTCGATTTCCCGGCGCCAGGGCTGCCCGCGATGCCCAGGACCGCGCGCCGCTGTCGCCGCCCCAGCGCGACGGCCTCGGCCACCAGGGTGTCCAGCGTGCTGTCGGCACTCACGGGAGCAACGTAGCGCGGCTCCGGCTCAGCCGTGATCGCGGAACCGCACCCGGATCGCCTCGAGGTCGCTGAGCTCCCGACGGCGGTCGTCGGTGACGTCCCAGCGGTCCCAGGATTCGACATGGTCGGTGGGCCGCATCGCGGCGTAGGCCATCCGACTCCACCAGGAGGAAACCCGAGCAGTCCAGATCAACATCCACTTTTTCGGCATGCGTCCATGCTTGGGCCTGTTGCGGTTGCAATTCCATAGCCAGTTGACGAATAGTGGCATCTATATGACGGCAAATGTGGCACAACGGTCCCTGGACACCGGGTTACTGGCCCGCGAGCTCGGCAACTGGCGCACAGCCAGTCGCAACGGGCCGGCCTACCACGGCCTGGCTGACGCGATCCGACTGCTGATCGTCGACGGGAGGCTGCCGATCGGTGCGCGACTACCCAGCGAGCGGGCGTTGGCCGACGCCCTGCACGTATCGCGCACGACGGTCACCGCCGCCTACACCCAGCTGCGCGAGGACGGCTATCTCAACGCCCGCCGGGGCGCGCGCAGCACCACCGCCCTGCCGGCGTCACCGGCGCCGCCGGGAGC
>NZ_JBSWXU010000134.1:0-14555 GCF_056160785.1 Mycobacterium sp. ABE4_509
GCCCGCCGCTGCAGGGCCGCGCGCGCCTCGTCGGCCAGCTCGCGCCGCTCCTCGAGGTGACGCATCAGCGCCCGCCCGGCGAAGAACAGCCCGACCAGCGCCGCGCCCGCGGCGATCCACCAGAAGTATTTGACGACCAGACCGACCACGAGCAGCACGACAAACACCGCGGCGAACCCGCCGCCCTCAGAACCTCGCCCCCCGGCCATGCCGACACGATAGGAGCGGGCACCGACAACTCTGGCTGCTCAGTCCTCCAGCGCACGGCCCACGATGAGCGGATCCGGCTCGCCGACCGCGTCGGTGTCCTTGTCGTCGTAGTCGAACTTCGACAGCAGGAACCGCATCGCGTTGATGCGGCCGCGTTTCTTGTCGTTGCTCTTGACCACGATCCACGGCGCCACATCGGTGTCGGTGGCCAGGAACATCTCCTCCTTGGCATCGGTGTAGGCCTGCCACCTGTTGATCGACTCCATGTCCATCGAGGAGAACTTCCACTGGCGCAGCGGATCGACCAGCCGGATCGCGAACCGGGTGCGCTGCTCAGCCGGCGACACCGAGAACCAGAACTTCGTCAGGTGCAGTCCTTCCCGGACCAGCATCTCCTCGAACAACGGTGCCTGCACCATGAATTCCTCGTGCTGTTCGGGTGTGCAGAAGCCCATCACCCTCTCCACGCCGGCGCGGTTGTACCAGGACCGGTCGAACAACACCATCTCCCCGAACGTGGGCAGATGCTCCACGTAGCGCTGGAAATACCACTGAGCCTTCTCCTGATCGGTCGGCTTGTTCAGCGCGACCACCCGGGCGCCGCGCGGGTTGAGATGCTCCATGAACCGCTGGATAGTGCCGCCCTTGCCCGCCGCGTCACGCCCCTCGAAAACGATGACGTGGCGGTGGCCCGTACGTTTGCACCAGTTCTGCAGCTTGAGCAACTCGATCTGCAGCCGCCGCTTCAGGTGCTCGTATTCGTCGCGCGACATGCGCTCGTCGTAGGGATAGCGCTCCCGCCACGTCTGAACGGCCCTGCCGTCGCGATCCAGCAGTACCGGATCATCGTCGTCGCTGTCGTCGACCGAGTATCCGTGTTCGCTGGTCGCCAGCGCGTCCAGGTCGATCTTGCCCTCGCTCATGGCATCCATCTCCGGTGGTTCGGGGACTGCGGGGTTTCAGGCTCCACGCACCCGGTTACCAGAAACCCGACCGGCCAAACTCGAAGGACACCGATGAGCGACGACACCGACTTCAACGCCCGCAACATCGCCGAGTTCCGCGCCAACCACGGCCGCGTCGAAGGCCCTTTCGACGGCGCCCCGCTGCTGATCCTGCACACCACCGGCGCCAGGACCGGTGAACCGCGCACCCACATCATGATGTATCTGGCCGACGACGACCGGTACCTGATCTTTGCGTCCAAGGCCGGCGCCGACGACAACCCCGCCTGGTACTGGAACCTCAAGGCCAACCCGGACGTCCGCATCGAGGTCGGCGACGACGTCCTCGACGTGCATGCGACCGAACTCCCACGCGACGAGCGTGACCGTAAGTACGCGCTGCAGGCGCAGCGCTATCCGGGCTTCGCCGAATACCAGCAGAAGACCTCCCGCGTGATCCCGGTCATCGCGCTGACCCCGCGATAAGGATTCCGAAGGTGATGTTCAGCCGTGGCCGCACCGCGTCCGTGTCAGGATGACGTCATGCCAGTCGTCTTCGTTCATGGAAATCCCGAAACCGCGGCGATCTGGGGGCCCCTGGTCACCGTGCTCGAGCGCGACGACGTGGTGCTGCTGTCCCCGCCGGGCTTCGGCGTGCCGCTCCCCGAGGGCTTCGGCGCCACCTACCTCGAGTACCGGGACTGGCTCGAAGCCGACCTGGAGAAGATCGACGGCCCGATCGACCTGGTCGGCCACGACTGGGGTGGTGGCCATGTCGTCAACGTGGTCATGCATCGCCCCGAGCTGGTCCGCAGCTGGGTCAGTGACGTCATCGGCCTCTTCGACGAGGACTTCGTCTGGCACGACATGGCCCAGGTTTGGCAGACGCCCGGGGCCGGCGAGGAACTGCTGGAGAACATGATGGGCGGCGGCCCGGCAGCGCGCACCGAGTTGCTGGTGTCGCTGGGCATCCCGGCCGCCGTCGCGGTCGCAATCGCCGAACACCAGAACGAGGACATGGTCAAAGCGATTCTGGCGCTGTACCGTTCGGCCGTTCAGCCGGCGATGGCCGAGGCGGGCCGCGATCTCGAAGTCGCCCGTAGGCGTCCGGGCCTGTCCCTGAAAGCCACCGCGGACCCGTATCAGGGCGCCGCCGGTACCAGCGAGCGCGCGGCCGAGCGGGCCGGGGCCCGCACCGAGGTGCTCGACGGCCTGGGGCACTGGTGGATGGTCGAGGATCCCGAGCGTGGGGCGGCCGCGCTGACGACGTTCTGGGACTCCCTCGACTAGCAGAACCAGCCGGGGCTGCTTCAGCGACTCCGCCGCGAAGGGATTGTGCTCGGCCAGCTGCTTCTCCCGTCATGGCCAGGAACAGCCGCAGCCAGATGTCGAGCGGCAGGGAGAAGATCCCGCCGAGCATGCCGAGGAAACTCACCCCAAAGGCGATGGCGGCCGGCACCTCCCTCGAGTAGGCGCTGGCCGAGGCGGGGATTCAACCGAGTCGTTGAACTCGAAGTGAACACTTCGGGGTGTTCTGAACCGTTCGCCGAACGGTCGCGTTGGTCCGGGGGAAGGCTGCGCCGCCTGGTCCGAGACCTGCTGGCGCCCGGACCACAGATCAGCGAGCCCGAAGGGAGTCACCACCGTGACCATGTTTGCCGGAATTCACGACATGGCGTTCGTCGTCACCCGCCTCGGTGGGGCCGGCGGTGCGGGCTACCAACAAGACTGGGCCACGATGGGTCTGAACCTGGGTGCCGCGGGTGGCAAGACCATCTGGTATTTGAAAGGCCACGCCCTCAAGGAAACCTTCGACAAAGCCAAGGATGACGCCATCACCAAGGGCGCGCCGACGGCCATCGTCGACGTGACGATGGTGTGCGTCGCCGCCATCGACCTGTGCTTCGGGTTGCTGCCACCTGTCGACGGATCCGCATTCACCAGTGCCGCAGACCAACTGGAAACCGTCGCTGCCCAGCTGGAGCTCGCGGAACCTGATCCCCGAGACTGGAGCGGTGAGGCTGCCGACAACTACACCCAGCAGCTCGCAACCCTGCAGCGACTCGTCGCGACCATGGAAGATCTGGACCGCCAGGTCGCTGCGCTGGTCACCGACCATGCCGCTGCTGTCCAGCACGCTCACCGGATCTTAGCCGGATTGCTGCTGAGCCTGGTCATCGCTCAAGGTACCGCCATCATGCTGTACTACTTGTTCCCCCTCACTGGTCCGGGGCTCTCGTACGCGTTTCAGCTGGGCGTGGCCCTCTCGAGTTTCTGGACGTGCTTCTTCGCCTATCAGGACGTGAACCTGTCCGCGCGCGCGGCCCAGGATCAGGCCGACGCGATCAGCACGCAGTTCCATACCGTGGCCCAGGAGGCCCAGCTCACCGGCGACTTCGCCACGATCCGGGTGACGGGCGCGGAGGAAACCCGGGTGGGTGACTTCGACAGCGGCATGGCGGGCCCGCAGGCCAGTATGGCGGGCGCGCCCGCGCCAGCGGCCCAACCCGGCGGACGATCCACCGACACCTCGCGCTCCACACCGACGGCGTTCAACGCCGACGAGAGGACCGGGGACACCGCGTCCGAGGCGCCGGACTCCAGCGAGGATGCGCCGGATGGGGAGTCTCCAGAGACGGAGCCTCCCACCGGTCCGGCGGCATTCGTCGCCTTGGGCCGTGCAATGGAGCGGGCCACCCAGATGTCGGCGAACGCGGCGAAGATCTCGGCCGATCTGTCCCAGCACGTCGCGCTCCTCGCAGGGGTGACCGATCAGGTGGAGACGATGTCGTCGATGATCGGTGACTGGTCGGAGCCCGCTGCGCAACAGCCTGAGCCTGCGGCTGACCAGCCGGTCGCAGAAGAGCAAACGACCGTGCAGGCCGCCGCGGGTGCAGACAGCGGTGAACGTGCCCCGGCCGATGCTTCCGTGACCCACCAAGCGGGCGAACAGGAATCGGCGCCCGACACCCCGCTGGACGCCCCGGCGAATTGACCTTCACCCCACAGACAGGAGAACAACTCATGGCGACAATGTCGGTGAACCCGACCCACCTGGAGGAAATAGCCACTCACCTCGACGATGCGTCGACCAAAGCCGCCGATTCAGCCCGCGCGACCGGCAGCGTCAGCTCCGACGTCTGGGTTAGTCACGGTGTGCTCAGCTGTGACTCCAACAACGCGTTCGACACGGCCGCAGCCGAACACGCGGCTGCGGCGAACATCATCTCCCAGGCCGCCAACAACCTGGCCGCCCAGGTCCGCGCCGCGGCGGTGACCTACTCGGCCGTCGACGAAGAACTCAGCGGCAACCTGGACAAGCAGGTATTGCAGAGCTGAGCGGGGACTGACCATGGTGGACACCTCGGCCGCCTGCTCCACCGTCGATGAGGTCGTCGCGGTGGAAGTCACTGTCGACGCCATGCTGGTGCTCGCCGACCTGTGCCATCTCGCCGATGTCCCTGTGACGCTGGGCATCCGGACCGACACCGCCGACCCGCAGATCCGCGACCTGGTCACCGCGCAGGTGCGCCGCGACCTCACCGCCCAAGGTGTGCTCGGTAGTCAAGGCCACCCTCACCCGAGCGTCGCGCAGATGCTCGACACGCTCAGCGGGGCCGAGCGGACGCTGGCCGGCCGCTGGTGGCGGCGAACTCTACGGCAGCTTTCTGCCCGTACCGCCGAGAACCTGCAGCGCGCACTGGACGGGCTGCTGGAATTCCTGCCCGCCCGGACGTGGAACGAATACGCGCCCGGTTGAACCCAACGGGCTGCTGCCCCGTCGTGTCAGGAGAAGGGCGACGACCGGAAGGGCGGAACAGACAGTGCACATCGACTACGACTACGAGGTCGACGGCGGCTACGACGACGGTTATGAATCCGAGGACTTCTCCGGCGCGCTGGACTTTTCCGGCGAACCCGCCCCGGAGCACGGTGCCGAGCTGATCGACATGCCGGTGGCCGGTGAGCTGGGCGAGGAGCCGGCCGAGGACGAGCTGGACGACCTGGGCGACTACACCCCCGCCGACTCGGTCGACGACACCGACACCGGCATCGGGACACTCGCTGAGGACCCCGACGCCGACATCCCCGACACCGACCCCGAGGCGGCCTTCAACGCGACGGTGACCAACCCGCCGGAGACCGTGTCGGTCACCGCCAGCGTCGACGGGCGCATCCAGCAGGTCGAGCTGCTGCCGAAAGGCTCCGGGCTGACCGAAACCGAGCTCGCCGGCGAGATATTGGTCCTCGCTGGTCTCGCCCGGCAGCGCGCCCTGGCCGGCCAGCAGACATTTCTGCGCGACAACGCGCCCGAGCCGCCGGAGATCCTGCGCGACAGCGGCGTCGACTTCGCTGAGGCGATGCGCGACATCGTCACCAACGCTATGAGGCTGCCCACCACCGAGCAGGCCGACGCGGCCCAGGCCGAGGTGTTCGCGACACGCTACGGACACCGCGATGACTGAGCCGCTCACCGGCTCAATCGCCGGGCTGTTCGAGAACGCCGTCGCCACCCTGCGGCTCGCGCAGACCCGCGCGCTGGAACAGTTCACCGCGATCACCGACTTCGATGACTCCGCCTGCGACGCCTGGATCGGGCGCATCCGCTGCGGCGACACCGACCGGGTGACGATGTTCCGGGCCTGGTTCTCCCGCACCCGGTTCGGCCAGCTCGCTGGCGCCGCAAGCATCCCGATAACCACCCTCGCCGCCCGGATCCCGATCGGCGGACCCTACGGCGACATCACCTACCCGGTGATCTCGCCGCTGGCGATCACCCTGGGCTTCGCGGCCAGCGAAGCCGCGCACGGCAACTTCGCCGACGCGATGGAGGCGCTCGACGACAGCGCGGCCGGCAGCGACCAGCAGCACCTGCTGTCCTGGGTCAAAGCGGTCGTCTACGGTGGCGCGCAGCGCTGGACCGACGTGATCGACGCGGTCCGCGACGCCGCACAGTGGCCGGACACCTTCCTGGCGGCCGCCGCCGGAGTCGCCCACGGCGTCGCCGCGGTCAACCTCGGCTTGTTCACCGAGGGCGAGCGGCGCCTGGTGGCGGCCAACGATTCCCCCGCGGCCGAAGCATGCGCACGGACCATCGCCTGGTACCTGGCGATGGCGCGGCGCAGCCAGGGCAACGACGACGGTGCCCTGCCGCTGCTCGAATGGCTGCAGGCCATCCATCCCGACCCCGAGGTCGCCGCGGCACTGAAGGATCCGTCCTACCGGCTGAGCACCACCAGCGGCGAGCAGATCGCCCGCCGCACCGACCCATGGGACCCGGACAGTGTCGTCGCCGACACCTCCGGCCGCGAGGAGTTGCTGGAGCGCGCCGAGGCCGAGCTGGATCGCCAGATTGGCCTGACCCGGGTCAAGGACCAGATCGAGCGCTACCGCGCGGCCACCCAGATGGCCAGGGTGCGGGCCGCCCGCGGCCTGAAAGTGGCCCAACCCAGCAAGCACATGATCTTCACCGGCCCGCCCGGAACCGGCAAGACCACGATCGCCCGGGTGGTCGCCGACATCCTGGCCGGCCTCGGGGTGATCGCCGAACCCAAACTGGTGGAGACCTCCCGCAAGGACTTCGTCGCCGAATACGAAGGGCAGTCGGCGGTCAAGACCACCCGCACCATCGACACTGCGTTGGACGGGGTGCTGTTCATCGACGAGGCCTACGCCCTGGTCCAGGAACGCAACGGCCGCGCCGACCCGTTCGGGGCCGAGGCGCTGGACACGCTGCTGGCGCGGATGGAGAACGACCGAGGCCGGCTGGTGGTCATCATCGCCGGCTACCCCGCCGACATCGACCGGCTGGTCGAGACCAACGACGGGCTGCGGTCCCGCTTCGCCACCCGCATCGAGTTCGACTCCTACACCCCCGGCGAGATCGTCGAGATCGCCGCGGTGCTCGCCGCCGGCAACGACTCGACGCTCGACGAGGACTCCGCCGACGCGCTGCGGGCGGGCGCCCAGCTGCTCGCCGACCGCGCGGTGCGCGGCAAGCCGGCCCTCGACGTCGCCGGAAACGGCCGCTACGCAAGACAACTCGTCGAGGCTGCTGAGCAGTACCGCGACATCCGGCTGACCCGCTGCCACGATCTCGACAGTCTCGACGAGGACCAGCTGCGGACCATCACCGGCCCCGACATGGCCGAGGCCATCGCCTCGGTGCACGCCCGCCTGAACATCGACAACGAGTAGCGAGGACATCGCGATGGGTCTGCGACTGACCACCAAGGTCCAGGTCAGCGGCTGGCGTTTTCTGCTGCGCCGCGTGGAACACGCACTGGTCCGCCGGGACACCCGGATGTTCGACGACCCGCTGCAGTTCTACGGCAGGTCCACCACGATCGGTGCGTTGATCGCGGTGGCGATCGTCCTCGGCGCCGGTGTGCTGGCCTACTTCAAGCCGGGCGGCACCCTCGGGGGCGGACGGTTGTTCGCCGACGGGACGAGTTTCCAGCTTTACGTCGATATCTCGGGCCGGATGCACCCCGTCTACAACCTCACCTCGGCGCGGCTGGTGCTCGGGGACCCGGCCGAGCCGGCCGTGGTCAAGCCGTCGGAGCTGACCGGCCTGCCGCAGGGCCAGTGGGTGGGCATCCCGGGCGCCCCGCACGACACCCCCGTCACCACGACCGGATCTTCGCAGTGGGGGGTCTGCGACACCGTCACCGGCCCATCGACGTTCGCGCCCGTCGTCGACACCTCGGTGATCGCGCGGGCCCTGGACCCCGACGACACCGCGCAGCACCTGAGGGCCAACCAGGCGGTGCTGGCGACCTTCGGTCCCGACGAATGGGTGATCACCGAGCAGGGCCGCCACTTCATCGACCGCAGCAACCGGGCGCTGACCACCGCGGTCGGCATCCCCAGCACCGCGTCGGCCGACCTGCGCGCCACGGAGTCGTTCCGGGCCGCGGCCGTGCCTATCTCCGAGGGACTGTTCAACGCGCTGCCCGACGCCGGCGCGTGGCACCTTCCACCGGTTCCCGCCGCGGGCCAGCCCAACACGCTGGGCCTGCCCCCGGAGCTGGTGATCGGTTCGGTGTTCGAGACGGCCACCGACGCCGGGCCCCAGCACCACCTGGTGCTGCCTGACGGCGTCGCCCCGGTCGGCCAGGTCACCGCCGCCGCGTTGCGGGCGACCGAGTCGTTCGGGCTGGTCGCGCCGCCGCAGCTACCGATCAGCGAGGTTGTCACCCTGCCCGAGGCGTTCTACCCCTCGCCGCTGCCCGAGCAGCCGATCGAAGTGCTTTCCCGCGCAGACGATCCCGTGTTGTGCTGGCTGTGGCAGCGCAACGCAGCCGAGCAGGCCCCGCAGACGTCGGTGACCGTCGGGCGACAACTGCCGATCCCGGACGAGGCGCGCGACACCGGCATCAGCCAGGTGCAGGGCACCGCGACCGTCTACACCGACGGCGGCAAGTACCTGCAGCTGCAGTCCCTGGATCCGCAGCACGGCGAGGCGCTCTACTACCTCGATGCTCAGGGCGTGCGCTACGGGCTGCCCGACACCGCCACCGCCGAGGCGCTGGGGCTGAGCGCGCCCGAACTGGCGCCGTGGCCGGTGGTGCGGCTGCTGGTCGACGGACCGGTGTTGGCTCGCGACGCCGCCCTGCAGGAACACGACACATTGGCCCCGGGCGTTCAAACCCGCACCGTCGCAACCGGAGAGGACCGATGAGCACCCGAAAGTTCACCCCTACCGTCACCCGGGGCCCGCGGCTCAACCCGGGCGAGATCAGCGTCCCCGCCCCCGACGATCTCGGGGTCGACATCCCCGCCTCGGGGATGCAGAAGTACATGCCGTGGGTGATGGGCGCCTGCATGCTCGGCATGGTCGGGATCATGTTCACCACCGGCCTGCGGTCGCTGTCGCCGTACATGCTGATGCTGCCGCTGATGATGGTCATCATGATGCTGGGTGTGGTCGCCAGCAGCGGCTCCAGCGGCAAGAAGGTGCCCGAGATCAACGCCGACCGCAAGGAATACCTGCGGGTGCTGGCCGGGCTGCGGACGCGGGTCACCGCCTCGGCCGAAGCGCAGGTCAGCTTCTTCGGCTACCACGCGCCGCACCCCAACGACCTGATGTCGGTGCTGGCGACGACCCGGCTGTGGTCGCGCCCGGCCAACGCCGACTTCTTCGCCGCCACCCGCATCGGCGTCGGCGACCAGCCCGCCGTCGACCGGCTGCTCAAACCGGCCGCCGGCGGCGAACTGGCCGGCCCCAGCACCGCCGCGCAGCCCTACCTCGAACCGGTCAGCCACATGTGGGGGGTCAAGTTCCTGCGCACCCACGCGCTGATCCACGACTGCCCGAAACTGGTGCAGCTGCGCACCTTTCCGACGATCGCGATCGGGGGCGACGAGGCCGGCTCGGCGGGGTTGCTGACCTCGATGATCTGCCACCTCGCGGTGTTCCATCCCCCGGACCTGCTGCAGATCCGGGTGTTGACCGACAACCCCGACGACCCCGACTGGGCCTGGCTGAAGTGGTTGCCGCACGTCCAGCACACCAACGACACCGACGCCGTCGGCGCGACCAGGATGATCTCCACCAAGCCAGACGCTTTGTCGGACCTGGCTGCCCGCGGCCCCCACACCCCCGATGCGGTGCCCAGCGGCCCCTATATCGTGGTGGTCGACCTGACCGGTGGCCGGGCCGGATTCCCGCCCGACGGTCGCTCCGGGGTCACCGTGATCACGCTGGGCAAGCACCGCGAGTCGGCCTACCGGATCCGGGTCGCCGAGGACGGTACCGCCGATGACCGGTTGCCCGGCCAGTCGTTCCGGCAGGTGACCTCGCGCACCGACCGGATGACCCCGCAGCAGGCCACCCGGCTGGTGCGGCGGCTGGCCGGCTGGTCGGTGACCGGCACCATCGTCGACAAACGGTCGGTGCGGGTGCAGAAGAAGGTTGCCACCGAATGGCATCAGCTCGTCGGCGCCAACAGCGTCGAAGAGATCACCCCGGACCGGTGGAAGATGCTGCCCGACAAGTCCGCTGAGCGGCTGCGCATCCCGTTCGGTCACGAAATCAAGACCGGTGAGGTGATGTCGCTCGACATCAAGGAGGGTGCGGAGTTCGGCGCCGGGCCGCACGGCATGCTGATCGGCACCACCGGGTCGGGTAAGTCGGAGTTCCTGCGCACGCTGATCCTGTCGCTGGTGGCCATGCACCACCCCGACCAGGTGAACCTGCTCCTAACGGATTTCAAAGGTGGCTCGACCTTCCTGGGCATGGAGAAGCTGCCGCACACCGCGGCGGTCGTCACCAACATGGCCGAGGAAGCCGAACTGGTCGGCCGCATGGGTGAGGTGCTCACCGGGGAGCTCGATCGGCGCCAGACCCTGCTGCGCCGGGCCGGAGCGCAGGTGGGCGCCGCCGGTGCACTGTCCGGGGTCGCCGAGTACGAGAAGTACCGCGAGCGCGGCGCCGACCTGGCCCCGCTGCCCACCCTGTTCGTCGTCGTCGACGAATTCGCCGAACTGCTGCAGACTCATCCAGACTTCATCAACCTGTTCGACCGGATCTGCCGGGTCGGGCGCTCGCTGCGGGTGCATCTGCTGCTGGCAACCCAGTCCCTGCAGACCGGCGGGGTGCGCATCGATAAGCTCGAACCCAACCTCACCTACCGGATCGCGTTGCGCACCACCAGCTCCAGCGAATCGAAGGCAGTCATCGGCACCCCCGAAGCCCAGTACATCACCAACAAGGAAAGCGGCGTGGGCTTCCTGCGTGTCGGGATGGAGGATCCGGTCAAGTTCCGCGCCGTCTACACCGGCGGCCCCTACATCCCGTCCACCCCGACCGCCAGCGAAGGTAGGCCCGCCGCCGTTGCCGGCGGAGCGCCAGCCGTCCGCATCCACCCCTTCACCGCAGCCCCGATCATCCAGGAGATGGCCTCATGAGCACACCGGTCGAGAATCGAGCACTCAGCGAGATGGTGCTCACCCAGCTGACGACCGGGCAGAGCCGCGCCTATCAGATGTGGCTCGCGCCGCTGCTGAACCCGACCCCTGTCGACGAACTCGTCGACGGCGACGAGGAGCGCAGGCCGCTGCGGTTCCCGCTGGGCGTCATGGACGAACCACGCCGGCACCGCCAGGGGGTCTGGGGCGTCGACGTTTCCGGTGGCGGCGGCAACATCGGTATCGGCGGCGCGCCCCAGACCGGCAAGACGACACTGCTGCAGACGCTGATGCTCTCGGCCGCGGCCACCCATACCCCGCGCGAAGTGCAGTTCTACTGCATCGATCTCGGCGGCGGCGGTCTGCTGCACCTGGAGAACCTGCCGCACGTCGGCGGCGTGGCCACCCGATCGGAACCCGACAAGGTGATGCGGGTGGTGGCCGAGGTGCAGGCCGTGCTGCGACAACGCGAGGCCGACTTCAAAGAGCACCGCGTGGGTTCGATGGACTCCTACCGGCAGATGCGCGCCGCCGGACACGCCGCGGCCGCTGACCCGTTCGGCGACGTGTTCCTCGTCGTCGACGGCTGGCCGGCGTTCGTCAGTGAGTTCCCCGATCTGGAGACCCCGGTGCAGGACCTCGCCCGTCAAGGACTGTCCTTCGGGATCCACACCGTGCTCACCACACCGCGCTGGACCGAACTGAAGTCGCGGGTGCGCGACTATCTGGGCACCAAGATCGAGTTCCGGCTCGGCGACGCCAACGACACCCAGATCGACCGTGCCACCCGCACGATCCCGGCCAACCGGCCGGGCCGGGCGATGTCGATGGAGAAGCACCACCTGATGATCGGCGCGCCCCGCCTCGACGGCGCCCACTGCGCCGACCATCTCGTGGAGGCGATCGGCAGCGCGGTCCAGCAGCTCACCGAACGCTACGACGAGCGCGCCCCACGGGTGCGGGTGCTGCCGGAGCGCATCCACCTGCACGATCTCGACACCGCGCCGACCGGGCCGGATTCGGACTACCGCACCCGCTGGACCATCCCCGTCGGCATGCGCGAATCGGATCTGGGGGTCGCCACCGCGGACATGCACACCAGCCCGCATCTGCTGATCTTCGGCGCCGCGAAGTCGGGCAAGACGACCGTCGCGCATTCGGTCGCGCGTGCCATCTGTGCGCGCAACAGCCCCAAGCAGGTCCGGTTCATGCTCGCCGACTACCGCTCCGGGCTGCTGGACGCGGTCCCGCGCAGCCACCTGCTCGACGCCGGTGGTGTCAACCGCAACAGCGGCACCCTCGACGAGGCGATCAAGGCGCTGGCGGAGAACCTGCGCAAGCGGCTGCCGCCGGCGGATCTGACGTCGGCACAGCTGCGCGCCCGGTCCTGGTGGCGCGGCTTCGATGTGGTGCTGCTCGTCGACGACTGGCACATGATCACCGCGGCCAGCGGGGGGATGCCGCCGATGGCGCCGTTGGCCCCGTTGCTTCCGGCGGCCGCCGACATCGGTCTGCACATCATCGTCACCTGTCAGATGAGCCAGGCCTACAAGGCCACCATGGACAAATTCGTCGGCAGCGCGTTCGGTGCCGGCAGCCCCACCCTGTTCCTGTCGGGGGAGAAGGCCGACTTCCCGTCCAGCGAATTCAAGGTCAAGAAGCGCCCGCCCGGGCAGGCGCTCTACGTCACACCCGACGGCCGCGAGGTCGTCCAGGGTGCCTACATCGACCCGACCGGCGAGGACGCCGAGCGGCACGGCTACCCGGTGGGTCGCTAGCCAGCAGCCAATCGAGAGGACCTGCTCCGGCCGGGGCAGGTCCTCTCGAATCTATTGGCGGAAAAGAATTCGCCCGGGGCACCTCATGTGGTGCCCCGGGCGAAGTGACGTGGGATCGGTTATCGGGTCAGGGTTTCGTCGACGGGGGTGCGCCGACGACAACGGTCCGGCGGGGCTGTTCGGTCAGGATCGACTCCAGATCGGCGTCGGTGGTTACTTGGATGGGGTCCCGGTTGCGCTCGACCGGGCTGCCAGAGGCGTCCCGGTCCGGCCGGGTCATCTCGACCGGGTCCCGGTTGCGCTCGACCGAGCTGCGAGAGGCGTCCCGGGCGGGCCGGATATTGTCGGCCGGATCGCGGGGTGCGGCGATGACGGCGGAGTCTCCCGCCGGCTCGGGTGCGGACACCGTCATCGGTGCAGCGACGGCCGCCCCGGCGATGGCCAGACCGGACAGTGCGAGAAGTGCGCGACGCATGAGTGAGTTTCCCTTCGTTGTTGGTTGGGCCGGTATGGCCCTCGCTTCGTATGACGAGATGATCACAGTTTGTGTTCAATCCGTGATCTGAGAATCATCAGCCCAGTCGCGCAAACGAATTCGCCCGGGCAACCCAACAGGGCCCCGGGCGAAATCGGTCGAAGACGATTCGTGTCAGGTCATCAACGCACCCGCGGGCGGTTGGGTTCGCGGGAAACCCCGGGACTCGAGCCCGAACCCGACCCCTTACCGGTCTTGGTCTTCGGTTCGGGTGCGGCCGCCGACTCGGACTCGGACTCGGACTCCGGCTGCGCTTCCGCAGCGGGGATGGGGGTGGCCGTGACGCACCGGCGCGGGCAGTCGGTGGACAGCGGGGCGGGGGCGACCAGAGCGGCCACGGAGAGGGCCGAGGTCGGTTCGGCCGGTACGCCGGCTGCCGAGTTGCTCAGTGGTACGGCGATGGCTCCGGCGATTGCCAGGCCGGACATTGCGAGAAGTATGCGACGCATTGGTGGGTTCCTTTTCGTTGTCATGGCGGGCCGGTGTGGCCCCTCACCGGAGATAACGGGATGGTGACGCAACGGGTTCAACGCCGTGATGTCCAGATACGAGAAGAACTCGGTTGAACCGATCGGGGCGATGTCCCGTTGAACCGGCTGAAAGGCCAGTGCCGCGATCGCGCTGGCACCGAAACCCACGAGGAGACCCCTCTGATGAATGTCACCACCCACGACGATCCGGCGGTCGCCGCGATCGGTACCGACGTGGTCGCTTCCGCGACCCAGGGTATGACCGCCGCAGCCGGTGCGGCGCCGACGATCTCGGCGCTGGCACCCGCTGGGGCCGAGGAGGTTTCGGCGCAGGCCGCAGCCGCCTTCGGCAGTGAGGCCGGCGCGTTCCTCGGTGCCCTGGCCGCAGCCCAGGACGAGCTCACTCGCGCCGGAATCGCGTTGACGAGGGTTGCCGCGCTGTACACCACGGTCGACGACGTCTCCGCCACCACGGTCGCCTGAGTCAGCGACGTCACCAACACCACAACCACTGCTCACAGGGGGAGACGCCACCATGCTCTGGCACGCGTTGCCGCCGGAGGTGAACACCGCGCGGCTGATGTCGGGGGCCGGTTCGGCCCCGATGCTGCAGGCGGCCGCGGGATGGCAGGCCCTGGCCGCGGCGCTGCAGGCGCAGTCCGAGCAGCTGGCGATCGCGCTGGCCGCGCTGCAGGGCGTGTGGTCC
>NZ_JBSWXU010000135.1:0-14067 GCF_056160785.1 Mycobacterium sp. ABE4_509
GCCAGCAACGCCGCGGCCACGCCGGCGCCGGCCATCCCGACCTGCGCCCAGCGCACCACGGGCCGCCCGCGACGGTCCGTGCCCGTTGGGCGGTCACCACACGTCAGGGGCACAGTTCGACCTCCCGGGGAATGGATTCTCGAACCGATTAAACCCGCTCGGCGGCCGCCGCGTTGACCAACGCGCAGTTATTCGCAGCCGACTCCGTTGCCGTCGCGGTCCAGGCCGTAGATGTCGGTGCCGACGACGTTCACCGGCCCGGACACGTACTCCGGTCCGTTGCCGCTGCCGCCGGCACAGTCGACGTCGCTGGCGACAGGGACACACGCGCCCGAGTAGTTGGGGTCGCAGTTCTGCTCTGCCGCAGCCGGTGGGGCCCCGACCAGCGCGCCGGCCGCCGCCACGGCGACAACCGAGAACACGGGCGCGATGGCGCTCCAGTTTCGGCGCCGAGAACGAATACCGCTCATGAACGCCGGAGTATAGGGCCGGAGCTCGTGTCGGCGGTCCAGAACGGTGCCGAGCGAGCCGGCGGGGCGTCGGGGATGGCCGGCCGGCGAACGTGGCGTGACGATCTCCGGAACTCGGCCCGCAGGCACCTCGCCGGCCGCGCCGCGGCCCCACCACGGCTCTACCATTCCGGCAGCGATGCCAACGTGATGTTGCGCCGGAAGGGACCTCGGGAATGCGGGTGGTGACCTCGGGGCCTGCACCGGTGCGGCTGGGCGGGTTGCTCAGCGGTGTCGTACTGACCCAGATCGTCGACAGCGCCATGCATCTGGCTCAGCCGCTGCTGGTCGCGCATCTGTCCGGATCTCTGGGCCTGGCCGCCTTCTTCGCCGCGTTCGGCACCGCCGTGCACATGTTCGGCACCTACTTCGCGGGCTGGCCCATCGAACGCTTCGGTGCCCGGCGCGTGCTGGTCGCCGCGACGCTGCTGCGCGGCGTGGTGCTGGCCGGCATCCCGATTGCCATGGTGTTCGGAACCGCCGGCCTGGCCTGGGTGATGAGCTGCTACACCGCCGAGGCGCTGGCCCGCGGCTACGTCGACGCCGCCGTGCACACCGTGCCGCTGGAGATGGCCGGTCACCGTCCGGATCTGCTGGATCGCATCAACTCCCGCTACGAGCTGTTCTTCGAGATCGGCGGCATCACCGGACCATTGATGCTCGGCAGCCTGATGATCTGGTCGGACGGAATCGTGCCGCACATCGTCATCCCGATCGGATTCGCGCTCTCGGCGGTCTGCTACCTGAGGGTGCCGGAGCGCTCGGCGGAACCGGCGGCCACGACCGTCGCCGCCGGGGACGGCCCGCCCGGCCGGCCCGGTTCGCGAGGCGGTTCCTGGACGGGGCTGAAATACATCCTCGCCCACCGGTACCTGCTCGTCGTCGTCCTCGGGATGATGTTGTTCCACCTCTACGAGCTGCGCAAGCTGCTCAGCGCTTTCTTCGCCAAGGGACTGCTCGACCAGCCCGACCTGGTCGGTCAGCTCGGAGCCGCGTTCGCCGCCGGCGGTGCGACGGGCGCCCTGGTCTACGCGATGGTCCGGCGTCACCGCCCGGGATCGCGGTGGGTGCTCGTCGGTGCGGCCGGCACGCTCGTGCTGGCGGCGGGATGGATACCGGCCGCCATGCCGGTGATGCTGGCGGCGGCGTTCTTCTTCGGCGCCGCCAACGTCTGCGCTCGCCTGGTCCTGACGAGGTGGCGCCAGGAACTGACCCCCCTCGAACTCGCCGGCGGGGTGACCGCGGCAGCCGAGTTCGGCAGGGCCGCCGTCTCCGTCGGGGTCAAGAGCCTGGTCGGAGCGGCGTTCTCGCTCGGGGTGGGGGCGTACGCGGCCTTCGCGATCGTGGGCGGTGGGCTGGGGTTGTTCGGCATCGCGCAGCTGATTCTGGCGAGGTTCCTCGGTCGGCGGCACCACCAGCAGACCGGGGTTGGATCACCACCCCCGTGATCCGGGCCCGCCCTTGAACGGACCGGTGATCCAGCTGGTGATCCACCCGCCGTAGAAGTCGCCCGGCTGGGGCAGCACTTCTTCGCCGTTGACGGTGCACCTGTCCACCAGCGACGGCATGACGGCGATCGCCCCGGCGATCTCGCCGAACGCCGTCGTCGGATTCGGATACGTCCATGCCGCACGCCGGGCGACAGTCGACGGGGTCACCAGGTCGAAGTAGCTCGCCTGCCCCTTCCACTCGCACCAGGACGAGCCCGCGGCCCGGCGCAGGACGCCATCGGAAAAACAGCTGCGGGGCAGGTAGTACGTCGGGGGGTGGCTGGTCTCCAGCACCCGCCAGGCCTGGCTGGTTTCGGCGATGACCTGGCCACCGAGTTCCACGGTGATCGCGCCGTGGAACGTCTCCAGGCGGGGCGGCCGGGGGTAGTCCCATACCGATTCCATGACGTGCTGGCGTGGTCTGCCGGTGAGCCCTACAGGTCAGTCGCCGGAATCGGACTCGTCGGCGCCGCCGTCGTCGGCGCCGCTGCCTGCGTCGTCAGCGCCGGAGCCGTATCCGCCGGGCCCGCGGACCTTCCGGACGTCGCTGCTGTCGCCGGCTTGCCCGGCATCCGAGCCGCCGGCATCGGATCCGGCGTCGCTGTCGCTGTCCGACGAGTCCTCGGACTCGTCGGAGGACTCGTCGACCACGTCGTCGAGGGCCTCGTCGTCGAGAGCTTCGTCGTCGAGAGCTTCGTCGTCGAGAGCTTCGTCGTCGACGTCGGCGGGGTCCTCGGATTCGTCGACCGTGTCCTCGGCGGGGGCTTCGCTGTCCTCGACGGCCGGCTCGGACTCGTCGACGAGTTCCTCGGTGACCTCACCGGGGTCCTTCACCGGGGTCTCTTCGGTGTCGTCGGTCGTCTCGTCGGCGGCCTCGGGTGCACCCGGGGTGGTGGTCTCGTCCGAGGTCTCCTCGGCGCCGGCCTCCTCGCCGACACCGGTTGACTCAGTGACCTCGCCCGCCTCGGCGTCGGAGTCCTGCGCCTCGGCGGCGGTCAGTGCGAATGCCGTCTCGGTGGTCGAGGAGGCGAAGGGCAGCGGCGGCAGCGGCGGCAGCGGGATCGGGAACCAGCCGAAGTCCAGGATGTACTGGATCTCGTTGTTGACCCCGTTGTACAGGCCGTTGACGGCGGTGTTCACGATGTCGCTGACGCCCTGCTGCCAGACCTGCAGGTTCAGCGGATCGTTGGCCACCGGATCCAGGAAGTCGTAGACGAAGCTGTCGGTGACCGGCAGGACGAAGTCCGGGTACCAGATGTAGATCTGGTCGGAGACCAGATAGCCCAGCGGCACCCAGTCGAGCACCCACGGGCCGAGCTCCAGGGACACGTAGTTGGCCCAGTACCGCGTCACCGAGTAGACGCTGTCGATGACGTCGGACGCGGCATTGAGTGCGGTGGGATCCTCGATCGCGAGAGGCTCCACGGCGGTGATCTCGGCCGACTGACCCGCTGCGGGGACGGGCGCGCCAGGTCCAGGCTGAGGCGGTGTGTCGGGCGCCTGGTTCGAGATGCCGCGCGCCGGGTTGGCGGGAAATGCGGTGGCGGCCTCGTCGCCCAGCCGGACGGTGATCTTGCCGCGGCCGGGAAGGGAACCGAGCTCGCCGATCAGATCCAGCGCGGCCCGCACGTCGTCATCGGTGACCGGCGCCATCATGCCGCTGTCGGCGGTGAAGGTGACGGGGCGCAGCACCTCGATGGTGCGCATCGACCCGGGCAGCAGCGAGGGGGTGAACGCCAGCGCGCCGCCGGTCAGTGCGGCGATACCGGCGGTGAGCACCGCTCGTGCTGAAACGTGCATCCGGCCCCACCTACCAATCGACAAACCCGCCCAGGGTCAACATACGCGCTACTTGGCAAATTCACAGCATTTCCTTGTCCGCGGCACGGGCGTGTTTCGCGCAGAATCGAGCCGAGATCATGACGCTCACCACCCGGTCGCTGCAACTGCCAGCGTGTTTGCCCTGCTCGCCGCGGGGGATCGGGTCGCGCTCGCGGATCGGTGGATCCGGCGTACCGCGCCACCGCCGGGCCGGTGATGGGCGGGCCCGAGCGAACACCCGGTGGCGGCTCAATGGTGCGGATGCGCCACTCGGTCACGGACCAGGAACCACCCGCCGATCAGTGCCGGCACGACGAGCACCAGGCTGGCCACGGTGCCGGTGCCGACCGGGTAGTCGAAGGCCATCAGGACCAGGACGGCGGCCAGGAACGCCAGCGTCAGGTAGCCGCTGTACGGCGCGCCGAACATCCGGAACGACGGCCGCTCCACCCTGCCCTGGCGGGACCAGCGGTACAGCTGAAGCTGGCAGATCACGATGGTCGCCCACGACGCCAGGATGCCCAGCGAGGCGACGTTGAGGACGATCTCGAACGCCCTCGACGGCACGAGGCCGTTGAGCAGGACGCCGACCAGCCCGATCGCCGCGGTCAGGCAGATACCGCCGTAGGGCACGCCGCGACGGGACATCTTCGCCGTGAACGCCGGGGCGCTGCCCGCCACCGCCATGGACCGCAGTATTCGTCCGGTGGAGTACAGGCCGGCGTTGAGGCTGGAGAACGCCGCGGTCAGCACGACGAGGTTCATCACCGTCCCGGCGCCGGGCAGGCCGATGGAGGCGAAGAAGGTCACGAACGGGCTCTCGTCGGCGTGGTAGGCGGTGTAGGGCAGCAGCAGGCCGAGCAGGAACAGCGATCCGACATAGAACAACGCGATACGCGCGATGACCGAGTTGATCGCGCGCGGCATGACCTTCTCGGGTTCGGCGGTTTCGCCGGCGGCGGTCCCGACGAGCTCGACTGCGGCGTAGGCGAAGACAACCCCGGAGGTGACCATGACCAGGGGTAGCAACCCGACCGGGAACAGGCCGCCGTGGTCGGCTATCACGCTCAATCCGGTTGCCTGGCCGTCGATGTCGTACCTGCCGGCCAGGACGACGGTGCCGATGATGAGAAAGGCCACCAGCGCGACGACCTTCACCAGGGCGGCCCAGAATTCGAGTTCGCCGAACAGGGTGACCGAGATGAGGTTGATGCACAGCACCACCGCCAGCGACACCAGCGCGATGACCCACTGGGGGACGGCCTCGAACGCCGTCCAGAAGTGGAAGTAGGTGGCGATCGCGGTCGAATCCACGATTCCCGTCATGGCCCAGTTGAGGAAGTACAGCCAGCCGGCGGCGTAGGCGGCCTTCTCGCCCAGGAACTCCCGGGCGTAGGACACGAACGATCCCGACGACGGCCGGTGCAGAACGAGCTCGCCGAGTGCGCGCAGGATCAGGAAGACGAAGACCCCGCAGAACGCATACACCAGGAACAGCCCCGGCCCGGCGCTGGCCAGCCGGCTGCCGGCGCCGAGGAAAAGCCCGGTTCCGATGGCGCCGCCGATGGCGATCATCTGCAGCTGACGTGGCCGCAGGCTCTTGTGGTAGCCGGCGTCCTCTTCGGTCAGCGACGGCTGCTCGGTGGCGGCCAACCGCGGTGCTGTGGTCATTGCTCGCCTGTCTGCCGGTCGGCGGCGGCATCGTCACCGTCGGCCGGGGTGTGAGGTGGGGTGGGCATGTCCCGGAAGGTGAAGATGAAGCCGAATCCAGCAGTCCCGAAGGCGATTACATATCCGACAACGGCGAACCAGCCGATGTGCAGGTAGGCGGTGACGGCCACGATGACCATGGCGATGAACACCATGGACATCCCGATCAACGGGGTCTTGGCCTGGAAATCGACGAAACGCACCGGCTTCCCCTCGGACTGGACAGAAAATGTTGAACAAGTAAACACTCGGGAAGTCCAAGTGACCTCGCCGGAAAACGAACCGTTTCCTGGCCGTAACAGCCGGCCGTCGCAGGTGCCGGCCCGACCGGGCGGCGGCCGGCAACCTCGCCGACAGGTTGTGTCCACCCCGGTGCGGGACAGTGGGATCATGTCCGCGCACCCGTCGATCCCCGGTGGTGGCCGCCGGATCGCCCTGATGATCGCGTGGGCGGCGGTGGTGACGTCGACACTGTGCATCGCACCGGTGCGTGCCGCCGAACCGCTCGACCTGCTCACTGACCCGTTCCTGCAACGACCGGGCCCCGGCTCGGTCGAGGTCGCCTGGTTCACCGAGTTCGTCGGGGACGACCACCACGTGCTTGTCGGCGCCGACGTCGGCGACCTGTCGTACGGCGATCTGCGCCAAGCGGTCAGCCGCGGCGGCGCGCCCGGGGTCCGGGTCTTCACCGCCCAGACCGCTGCGCTGTCCCGAGTCGCCGAGGACGCCGACTCGAAACTGCCCGCCGGGCGCAGGCCGGCAACCGGCATCGCCGCGCGCGATGTCTACCGCCACCACGCGGTGGTGACCGGCATCGGCGTGCAGCGGGAGCCCTACCGGGTGGTCAGCACCCGCGGCGGCGCGCTGGTGGCCTCGGATGCGTTCACGTTGCGCGCCGCACTGGGGCCGGCCGATCCCGCGGTGATCCTGCTGACCTCGGATCTGCAGCTGATGGCCAACACCCCGGCCAACCTCGAGCTGGCCGCCCGCACCGTCGGCGCTGAACTCGGTGCGATCGACGCGGTGCTCCTGCCCGGCGACCTGATCAACATCCCCGACCGCGCCTCGGAGTGGTTCGACGACGAACGCGGCGCCGCGTTCTTCCCGGTCATGCAGGGCCGCGGCGGTCGGGCCGCCGCGGACGGCACCGTCTACCGCGGCGGCCAGATCATGCAGCACGCGCCGGTGTACCCGGCGATCGGCAACCACGAGGTGCAGGGCCGTCGTGCCGGGCACACCGCGCTGAAGGACTCCTTCGCCAACCCGGTTCCGCGCACCGTCGCCGAAACCGCCTACGCCGCTGTGGCCGACATCGTCAACCCCACCGGGGACCCGGTCATGCGGGCCCGGTGGATCGAGGACAACTCCTTCTCCACTACGACCTACGAGGAGATCTTCTCGCTGCCCGCCGCCGGTCCGGGCGGGGAGCGCTACTACGCCACCACGGTCGCCGGCGTCCGGGTCGTCTCGTTGTTCGCCACCCGCATCTGGCGCTCCGCGCGCGCCGACCCGCAACCGGATGCCCGCACGGTCACCTCGCGCTTCCAGGAATCGCGTGCCGATCTGGCCGATCCGCTGGCCCAGGGCCACGGTGCGTTCGTGTTCGACGACCTCAGCGTCGGCGCGCCGCAATACGAGTGGCTGGTGGCCGAGCTGAACTCGGCGCCGTTCCGCGACGCCGAGTACACGGTCGTGATGATGCACGAGGGCCCACAAGGCCTGGGCGAGAACATGAGTCCGCCGTTCGCCCATCCACGCCGAATCGAGGAACGGGATGAGGCCGGGGAACTGGCCGGCATCCGCTATGAGTACCCGGCGTCGGAGAACATCCTGGTCGCCGATGTAATGCCGGTGCTCGAAGCCGCCGGTGTCGACCTGGTCCACAACGGCCACAGTCATCTGTGGAACCGCTTCGTCTCGGCCGGCGGCGTCAACTACCTCGAAGCGTCCAACACCGGCAACAGCTACGGCGCCTACGTGGCCGAGTCCGGGAACAGTCGCCCCGTCCCGCCCGCGCCATGGGAGCCCGCCAACTACCTCGCCCAGGGCAGCCCGGGAGGGCTGACGGCGGTGGTGCCCACGGTCGCGCCCCTGCGGGAGGCCGACGGCCGGCCGCTGCCCTACATCGCCGACGACGGCGCCGTGGTCTTTCAGGCGCTGAACACCGCAACCGGGACCGTGACGAGCTGGTACGTCGACATGGCCGACCCGCAGGCCGGAGCGGTCAGGTTCGACGAGTTCAGGCTGGGGGGTGGGCGCGGTGCGCGGCCAGCGTGAACACCGGGTCGGCGAATGACGACCGGCCGTCGAGCGCCAGGTCGGCCAGTGTCCGTCCCCACACCGGGGCGAACTTGAACCCGTTGCCGCTCAACGCCGTCGCGATCACGATCCGGCCCCCGGCGAGGGTGTCGACGACCGGCATCTTGCCCGGGGTGAAGGATTCGCCGTGCACCGACCACCGGGATGCTTCCGGGATCAGGTCCGGCAGCATCCTGCGCATCTGGTCGCCCGCCCACCTGAGTTGCTCGCGGGTCAGCGTCGTGCCCCGGTCGGCCCAGTCCTCGACGAGCGGGAACTCGATGGTGGGTGTCGCCTTGACGCTGTAGCCGTCCAGGGTGGGAATCCCGAAGGCGTGGACGCCGTCCAGGTCGCGCATGAACCCGGGAAACCGGTCCGGCGTGAACGCTTCGATGTGGCGCGGCAGGAACCAGATCAGCGGGTAGGACGTGACTTTGACCAGGTCGCCGAGTTCGGGCAGGAGCCGGGTGGTCCACGGCCCCGCGGTCACCACGACCCGGCGCGCCCACAGCTCGCCGCCGGTACTGAGCACCCGGACCCCGTCTCGGTGCGTCTCGACGGCCGTCACCGTGGTGTCGTAGTGCGCCGTGCCGCCGTGGGCCAGCGCCTGATGGGTGGCGGCGGCCACCGCGAGCTCGGGGCGCAGCACCCCACCCAGCGCGTCCAGCACGCCGACATCGTCGTCCCGGATGTGGAACTGCGGATAGCGGCTGCGCAGCGCGGCGGGGTCGAGGATCTCATGCGTGAGACCGAACTCGGTGCACGTGGCCACCGTCGAGGCCAGGTCGGGGTGGCCGCGCGGGCCCAGGCTCAGCGCCCCGACCGGCAGCAGCAGATGCTGCCCGTAGGCCCTGCCCAGCTCAGCCCACAGCTCGCGGGAGCGCAGCAGCGCCGGGGTGAACACCCGGCCCTCCTTGGCCGCGACCCGGAACAGCCGCGACTCCCCGGCGTAGGCCCCGTGCACGTGCACCCGGCCGAACTGCTCCACCCCGACGACATCGACACCACGGAGGGCCAACTGCCACAACGCCATCGACCCCAGCGACCCCAGGCCGACCACCAACACCTGGTGCAACTGCGAGCCGGAGGGAACCGTCACCTGAGCCATCCTGCACCGATCACGACCTGCGCGCTGGGTGTGAATCGCGGGGGTGCGAGCACATTGGCAGCGCACAGGGGGCAAAGTTCGGTGATGACAACCCGTGAGCGCGACGATTCGCGCACGTTCTTCGGTCATCCGATCGGCCTGTCGGTGACGACCAAGCTGGCCCCGGACGCGTTCCGCGCCCAGATGATGGCGCTCTACTTCTTCTCGGTCGGGTTGGGCACCGCGATGTCGGGGCTGCTGGCCGGCTATTACACCGTCGAGGGTGAGGTCGCCTACTTCGGCATCCTGGGTCTGGTCGCGATCTCGGTCGGGGTCGTCGTGTTCGCGATCGCGCCGTGGATCAGCCGGCAGATGGAAGGTGTGCACTGACCGCGACGCCGCGCCGAGCGTCCGTCCCACCGGTCATACTGTTGCATCAACGGTATAAGCTCCTGTGCGCGCCGATGCGAAGAACAGGAGCCCGCCGTGCCAGTGCTGCAGAAGGGCGAGACGATCACCGCCACCACCGTGCTGCGGGCGACACCGCACGCGGTGTACCAGCTGGTCTCGGATGTGACCCGCATCCCGGAATGGAGCCCGGAGACCGTCCGCGTGCAATGGGTCTCCGCTGACCGGTTCCGGGCGTGGAACCGGCGCCGGCTCGGCCGCTGGCGCACCGAGGCCAGGGTCGTCGAGGCCGTCGCGGACGAGAGGTTCTCCTTCGTCGTGGAGGCGATGGGCGGCGACTGGACACAATGGAGCTTCGTCATCGAGCCCGGCCCCTCCGACGCAACGGTCCGTCTCACCGAGGAATGCCGGATGTGCGTGGCGCTGCCGGTCGGCGTCGTGGTGTTCGAGCACCTCGCGTTGTTCGTCCGGGACCGGCGCACCGACCTGCAGGCCAACCTGCAGCTCTCGCTGGACCGTATCCGCGCCCTGGCGGAGGCGCAGAAATGAGCCGCGACGTCGCCGTCGTCACCGGAGCCGGGTCCGGCATCGGTCGTGCGCTGACCATCGCGCTGACCCGGCGCGGTGTCCACGTCGCCGCCTCTGACGTCGACCCGGACGGGCTGGCCGAGACGGCGGCGGCCTGCGGCGCCGCGACGACCACCACCTATCGGGTCGACGTCGGTGACCGCGAGGCCATGCTCGACTACGCCGGGCAGGTCCGTGACGAGCTCGGTTCCGCGTCGTGGGTGTTCAACAACGCCGGTGTCGATCTGGTCGCCAGCGTGGCCGACATGACGTGGAACGACCTCGACTGGCTGCTGCGGATCAACGTCGGCGGGGTCCTCAACGGCACCAAGGCGTTCCTGCCGCACCTGATCGAGTCGGGCTCGGCTGACCGTCCCGGGCGACTGGTGAACCTCTCCAGCGCCTTCGGGCTGATCGCGGTTCCCTACCAAAGTGCCTACAACACATCCAAGTTCGCGGTGCGGGGGTTCACCGAAGCGCTGCGGCAGGAGATGATCATCGAACGTCAGCCAGTCACCGTGCACTGCGTGCACCCGGGGGTGGTGCGGACCAATTTCGCGGTGAACATGCGCACCGACGCGACGGTCAGCGACCGCGATCAGACCGTGCGGATGTTCCAGCGGGCGGCGATGACCTCCCCGGACAAGGCGGCCGAGGTCATCCTGCGGGGCGTGGAGCGCAACCGGGCCAGGATCCTGATCGGCCCGGACGGCCGCGTGATGGCCGCCGCCCCGCGGGTACTCGGGGCGGCCTATGTGAACCTGCTGGCGCGGGCGGCGCGGCTGGCCGGTGCGCAGGACAGGCTCGGCGGAGGCTGACCGGCTCAGGTCTCCTCGCGCAACCGCACCATATGCGTCGTCGAGCTCTCGTCGAGCTCGACGACGTCGGAGCGGGACCGCAGAAAGTCGCTGAAAGACTTGCAGCCCAGCGACTTCTCGCTGAACGACGGATCCATTCGCTTCATCTGAGCCTTCACCGCCGAGTTGTGCAACCAGTCCACATCGTCTTTCTCCATGCCGATGCGCAGCGCGCGGGTCAACAGCCCGGTGGCCGCGGTCTGCGGGTCGGGCGTCTCGGTGTCCGGCGACGCCTTGGTCCGCCGGTTCCGCTTCTTCGGCGCGGGCTTGCCGTCGGCGTCCGGAGCCGGCTCGAACACCGGAATACCGGGCAGCGCGTCGTAGGTGACGAACTCGTCGCACGCCGAGGCCAGCGCCCGGCTCGAGGCGCCGGCCACCCCGATTCCCACGACGTAGCGGCCCAGCCGCTTGCAGCGCTGCGCCAGCGCGATGTAGTCGGAGTCGCCGGCCACGATCACCACATGGGTGAGGTCGGGCAGCCGGAACATGTCCTCGACCGCGTCGACCGCAAGCCGGATGTCGGCCCCGTTCTTGCCGTAGGCCGCGGCGGGGAACAACTGCACCAGGTCCACCGCCCGGCCCACCAACTGATCCCGGTAGCCGGCGTTGACGTCGGCCGACCAGTCGGCGTAGGCGCGGGTCAGCACCAGGGTGCCGAACGAGGAGGCGAAGTCGATGATCGCACCGACGTCGACCCGGGCCCGCTTGAGCCGCTCGGGGTGGTCGTCGGGCTGCTTGGCTTTGTCTTTCTGGAACGAGCTGCGGCCGTTGACCTGGTCGTACCGGGAGATCACGATGTTGTCGAAGTCGAGGTAGACAGCGACGCGGGGGGTGCCGGCTTCGGTCATGGGCACCAGTGTGGCCCATCGCGCCGGCCGCCGAGTCGGGGACACCACACCACGCCGGTGAACAGTTTCGTGGAAATGTCTATCGGAGCGCGGGTCGAGGTGCGACGGTATGGGCGGACAGAAAGGGCCACCGATGGCTGTCGAGCACCACATCACCTACTGCCGCATCTGCGAAGCGCTGTGCGGCCTGATCGCCACCGTGGAGGACGGCCGGCTGCAGTCGTTGCGCCCCGACCCCGACCATCCGCTGTCCCGGGGCCGGGCCTGCCCGAAAGGGATCGCCTTCACCGACATCCAAAACGATCCCGACCGGGTGCTCGCACCGCTGCGCCGCCGCGCAGACGGCACCTTCGAAGAGGTCAGCTGGGATGAGGCGCTCGACGACATCGCCGCCCGGCTGGGCCGCATCGTCGCCGAGCGCGGCGGCAGCGCCGTCGGTCAGTACTTCGGCAACCCCATCGCCTTCGGCTACGCCAGCGGCATCTGGTCGGGCTTCTTCCTGACCCGGCTCGGCGGCCACCACCAGTATTCGTCGGGCTCGCAGGACATCAACTCCCGGTTCGTGGCGAGCAAGCTGCTCTACGGTGCGGCCAGCCAGATCCCGTTCCCGGACCTGCCGCGTACCGACTTCCTGTTCATGCTCGGCGCCAACCCGCTTGTCTCGCACGGCAGTGCGGTCCGGGCCCCGCGCATCAAAGACGATCTGGCCGGGATCGCCGGCCGGGGCGGTCGCGTGGTCGTCGTGGATCCGCGCCGGACCGAGACCGCCCGCGTCTACGAGCATCTGCCGGTGCGGCCCGATTCCGACGCCTGGTTGCTGCTGTCGATGCTGTACGTGATCTTCGACGAAGGGCTGGCCGACACCGCCGCATTGCGGGCGCAGACGACGGGGTGGCAGACACTGCGCGACCTCGTGGGCGGCTACCCGCCCGAGGACACCGCGGATCGCACCGGGGTGGCGCCCGAGGTGCTGCGCGCCCTGGCGTGTGACTTCGCGACGGCACCGAGGGCGGTGGCCTACGGCCGCACCGGAGCGTGCCTGGGCCGGCACGGCACGCTGGTCAGTTTCCTGCTCGACGCGTTGAGCATCGTCACCGGCAACCTCGACCGGGCAGGAGGAATGTTGTTCGCCCCCGGCGTGATTCCCCTCGAGGAGATGGGGGAGAAGGCCGGCAAGATGACCTACGACAGTGCCCGCTCGCGGATCGGCGCCCTGCCGGAGGTGATCAGCACCTACCCGGCCGCGCTGATGGCCGAGGAGATCCTCACCCCCGGCGAAGGCCAGCTACGCGCGCTGATCGTCACCGCGGGTAACCCGGTGCTCACAGTTCCCAACGGGCCCATGCTGGACAAGGCGCTCGAAGAACTCGACCTGCTGGTGTCGCTGGACCTCTACGTCAACGAAACCAACCGGCACGCCGACTACGTGCTCCCGGCCACCACCTTCCTCGAGCGCTACGACGTGCCCTTCACCTTCTCCAACTGCTCGCCGACGGTGTTCGTGCAGGCCGCCGAGCCGGTGCTGGCCCCCTACGGGCAGGCCCGCAACGAGTGGGAGGTGTTCGACGAGCTGGCCCGCCGGATGGGGCTGTCCTTGTTCGCGACCGGCCCGCTGCAACGGCTCAACGGAGTACTGACCTGGCTCGACCGGCACCGCATCGGTCGGCTGACCCCGCGCCGGATGGTCGAGGCACTGATGCGGATCGGACGTTACGGTGACTGGTTCGGTTTGCGCCGCAACGGGTTGAACCCACGTCGGCTGCGGGACAACCCGCACGGCGTGGTGCTCTCCGAACACGCCGGCGTCGGTCTGCGCGCCGACGTGGTACGGCACCGCGGAGCGTTGGTGGCGCTGGCGCCGCGGGAGATCCTCGACGAGGTCGGCCGGCTCGGCGAGCGCCATCGGGCCGACCCCGAGTTCCCGCTGATGGCGATCGGAATGCGCGAGATGCGTTCGCAGAACTCGTGGATGCACAACAGTCCGACGCTGATGAAAGGCGATCGACGCCACCGGGCCCGCATCAACCCCGCCGACGCCGCTGCGGCCGGCGTGACCGACGCCGCCGCGGTGCGGATCACCTCGCCGCACGGGGCGATCGAGACCGAGGCGCAGCTCACCGACGACGTTGCCCCGGGCACGGTGGCGATACCGCACGGCTGGGGGCACCGCGGCGGCTGGCAGCTGGCCAACCGCTCCGGCGGGGCCAACGTCAACGAACTGACCTCCAACGACGCCGCCGACCTCGAACGGCTGGCGGGTATGTCGGTGCTCAACGGGGTTACGGTGCGGATCGAGCCGATCGACCAGGTGGCACCGAGTCGGTGAGCGCGACGCGGGCGACGACGGCCAATCGGCGGTCGTCGCCGGGCTGCTCGAACACCACGTCGGCGTCGCGCCCGGTCGCGCGCAGCGTGGCGATGGTGTTGCCGAACAGCGGTCCGCCGCGGTTGTGCCACGTCATCGGCAGGGCC
>NZ_JBSWXU010000136.1:0-14031 GCF_056160785.1 Mycobacterium sp. ABE4_509
CCCATGCCGCTGGCGCCGGGACGGCGTTGCGGCAGCAGCCTGTCGGGGCTCGGTGACGGCTCCGGCGCCGGCACCACCACGGGGGCGGGTGCGGCGGGTGCCTGTTCGACCCGTAGCGGCTGTGGCCCGGCGGGAGTGAGCAACTGCTCGGCGGGCACATACACCCCGGCGGTGGTGCCCGATCCGGCGACCTCGGCGGCACTGCGCAGGCGCACCACCACGCCGTGCTGGGCGGCCAGCCGGCCGACCACGAACAGACCCATGTGCCGGGCGGTGTACGGGTTGACCTCACCGCCGGTCTGCAGGCGCGTGTTGGCGATCCGCAGGTCCGCGTCGGTCATGCCCAGCCCGGTGTCGCCGATCTCGAGGACCAGTCCCCCGCTGCTGGTGTGCACCGCCGAGACCTGCACGGTGTCGCCGGGCGGCGAGTAGCGCAGCGCGTTGTCGAGCAGCTCGGCCAGCAGGTGCACCAGGTCGGCGGCGACCGCACCGGTGACCGCACCGTCGGGTAGATCCACGGCCCGGATGCGTTGGTAGTCCTCGACCTCCGAAGCCGCGGCGTGCACCAGGTCGGTGATCGACACCGGTTCGGCCTGCTCGCGTCGCATCCGGGCACCGACCAGGACCATCAGGTTGGCCCCGTTGCGGCGCAGCCGGGCCGCGAGGTGGTCGAGCCGGAACAGGGTGTCGAGCCGGTCGGGATCTTCCTCGTCGCGTTCCAGCCGGTCGATCAGGGACAGCTGCTGATCGACGAGGGTCTGGTTGCGCCGCGACAACGTCTCGAACATGTCGGCGACCTGGAGCTGGAGCCGGGCCTGCTCACCGGCGAGCAACACCGCCTGCTCATGCAACTCGTCCACCGCATGAGCGACCTGACCCACCTCCTCGGAGGTGTGCACGGCGACGGGTTCCACCGGCAGCGTCTCGCCCTCGGCGCGCACCCGTTCGACCTCGCGGGGCAGATCCTCGTGGGCGACCTTGAGCGCGCTGTCACGCAACGTGCGCAGCGGCCGCACCAGGGTGCGCGCGACCAGCGTGACCAGCAGCAGCGCCACGACGATCGCGGCACCGACCAGGGCGGCGTCGCGGATCGCCGCGGTGCGGGCCTGGTCGGCCTGCCGGGTCACCGTCGCCGGGATGGACTCGGTGGTGTCGGCGATGATGTCGCCGGCTATATCGCGCGTGACCTGTTGGGAGGCCAGCAGATCCGGGTTGTTCAGCAGCACCGACGCAGGGTCGGCCAGCACCAGCATCCGGTTGACCATCTCCGATCTCAGCGACGCCGCCCGGTCGGTGGCGCCGCCGAGGTAGGCACCCATCGCCGAGACCGCCGAGGGTTCGGTGCCGGCAATGGTCACCATCGCCGAGCGCAGGTCCGGTTCGGGCAACTCGCCCCCGCTGGTGACGAGCATCTGCTGCAACGCCATCTGGCCGCGCGCCCCCACCGCCCGAGCCAGCGCGTCACCGTCGGCCCGCACGCTCGCGTCGTCGGCGCTCACCAGGCCGGTGATGGCGGTCTCGGCGGTGATCAGCAGCGGCGTGTAGGCGCTGATCCTGCCCCGCAGGTCGACGGCGCCGGCCGTGATGTCGTCGAGCAGATCCTGTCCGAAATCCAGCAGTGTGTTGGTGGCCAGCCGGGTGCTGTCGTCGACGTCGGTGGTGTCGAGCCGCTGCTCCAATTCCGACCGCACAGAGCCGAATCGCGACAGCGCCGCCCCGGTGTCACCGCCCTCGGTGGCGGTGACCATCGCGTCTTCGAGCGCGGCCATGTAGTCGGCCACCGCCGGGACCATGTCGGCACGCTGGGCAGCCAGCCGCAGATCGGCGGCGTCGGTCACGCTGGAGTAGATCCGCAGCCCGCCGAAGAACCCGGCGAGAAGCAGCGGAACCGCCGCGATGGCGAGAACCTTCCAGCGCACCGGCCAGTTGGACAGCGCCATCCGCGACGGGCGTGTGACGGATCGAGGGTCGTTCATCGGGCTCCCTGCTGCGGGCGCTCAGGCGAGCTGACGTGCCGGGCCTGGCAATTGACCGAGTATGCCAGCCGCCGCTGCCGGTTTCCATCCTTCGCGCCCGGCCCCCTCGAACCGCCTCAACGCACCGGGACCGCTGCGGGCCGATACCCGCAGCGGTCCCGTCGAAGGTGCTCGTGTCAGCCGGCCTGCACCGGCTCCTTGCCGGCCACGTCGGCCACGTTGGCCCGGTAGGCGAGCAGGTAGTACGCGGCGAACCCGACCCCACACCCGATGAACCAGCTGTAGGACCCGAGGTCGGACACGACGCCGGTGACCTTCGGCACCACCACCGAACCGATCGAGGCGATACCCGCGATGATCGTCGCCTTCACCGCGACCGGGTTGTAACCCTTGCTGTACCAGTAGGTTCCCGACTCCTCCATCGAGAACAGGTCGTCGACGACGACGTGCTGCTTGCGGATCAGGTAGTAGTCGGCGATCAGGATGCCGAACAGCGGACCGATCAACGCGCCCAGCAGACCCAGCGTCCAGAAGATGGCCTCGTCGTTGTTGTACCAGTTCCACGGGGTCAGCAACACCGACCCGCACGCAGCGATCATGCCGCCGGTGCGCCAGCTGATCTTCTGCGGGTTCACATTCGAGAAGTCGAACGCCGGGGCCACGAAGTTGGCCACGATGTTGATGCCGATGGTCGCCAGCACGAAGGTGAAGCCGCCCAGCAGCACCGCGGTGTAGCTGTCGATGGCCTCCACCGTGTCGATCGGGTTGGTCATGACCTCGCCGAACACCGGCAGGGTGGCCGAGGCGGTGAGCACGACCAGCAGCGAGAAGACCACGAAGTTGATCGGCAGACCGATCAGGTTGCCCAGTTTGAGCTGCTTGAACGACTTCGAGTAGCGGGCGAAGTCACCGAAGTTCAGCATCGGGCCGGCGAAGTACGACACCACCAGCGCGACCGCGCCGAACATCGCGCCGATCTGCTGCCCGGTCGACAGCTGCTCGTCGGACAGGGTCAGGCTGATCTGCCAGTCCGCACGCGCCATCATGTAGATGCACAGCAGGAACATCATCGCGTAGATCAACGGCCCGCTGATGTCGCAGAGCCAGCGCACCATCTCCATGCCCCACCAGAAGACGACGGCCTGGACCACCCACAGGATCGCGAAGCTCACATACCCCACGTAGGACAACCCGAGGAAGCTGTTGTCGTCGGTGGCATAGACCTCGAGGCCGGGGAACAGTTTCAGAATGACGATCGTCAGCGCCCCCGCCGCCAGGAACGTCTGCACGCCGTACCACGCGATCGCGATGCTGCCGCGGATGATGGCGGCGATGTTGGCGCCCATCACCCCGAACGATGCCCGCGCCACGACCGGGTAGGACACCCCCTGGACCTGACTGGGTTTGGCCACCAGATTGCAGAACAGCTGGACGATGCAGATGCCGACGATCAGGCAGACGAACACCTGCCAGCTGGTCAGCCCCAGCGCAAAGAGCGCACCGGCGGTGACGTAGCCGCCGACGCTGTGCACATCGGCCATCCAGAAAGCGAAGATGTTGTACCAGTTCCACTTCTGTTCAACGAGCGGCGCGAGGTCCTCGTTGGTCAGGCGCGGGTGGTAGGACTCCTTGATGATCGACGTTCCCGCTGGTCCGGTGTGGGTACCAGCGGTCAACGGCGCTGCTTCGGTGGTCAATGCGATCTCCTAGCGCAGGGGGCTCAACGCCAGTCACGCTAGAAACAGGGTGTTTCGGGGACCGCAACCGTCGTGTCAACCGGTTGTTACCAATCACATATAGGCGTTACGGGCACCGAAACAGGTCGGCGTCCCCGCGCATCGAATCGAATTCGGCGCGCAGGTGCTCGTAGTGCCGATGCGAGGCCGCCACCAGCGCATCGGTGTCCCGGTCGACGAACGCCGCGATCATCTCCCCGTGGTCGGCGTGGAATCGGTGCCGCGCCTGTTCGGAGACATGTGACATCGGACTGGTGGGTTCGGTCAGGTTCCAGGCCGACTCGTACATGCTCACCAGCCGGCTCATGTTCGACGGCCACATCATCGCCAGATGCAGCCGCCGCGATTCGGTGTGAAACGACCGGTGGTCGCTGCGCGCGATGGCGCCTTCCAGGTCGGCGTGGCTGGCCCGGATCTCCGCGTCGTCGGCGGTGGTGGCGTTCTTGACCGAGGATGTCAGCGCGGAGGCCTCCAGCACCTCGCGTACCGCGTAGAGGTCGGTGAACTCCTCGAACGTCAGCGTGGTGACCCGGTATCCGACGTGCGGCTGCCGTTCGACCAGGCCTTCACCGACCAGCGTCATCAGCGCCTCGCGCACCGGGATCGGGCTGACCCCCAGATGCGCGGCGACCTCGTCGACGGGAATCACCGTGCCCGGAGGTTGGTCGCCGGACAGAATCGCGCGCCGCAGATCGTCGACGACCCGGCTCTGACCGGTCTCGGTGAGCGAACTCTGCAGGTGCGCAGTGAATCGCGGGCCGCGCCGAATCCGAGCCACGCGTCCTCCTGCCGGCCGCTGCAAAGCTCACACCGTATCAGCGCGACACGGATGCGGCCGGGTGACATCGACGTACCCTGCCAGGGTGTTCCGGGTTCTGTTCTTCTCGCCGCGGATCGCGCCGAACACCGGCAACGCGATCCGCATGGTGGCGGGCAGCGGCTGCGAGCTGCATCTGGTCGAACCGCTCGGGTTCGACCTGTCCGAACCCAAGCTGCGCCGGGCCGGCCTGGACTACCACGACCTGGCGTCGGTGACGGTGCACCCGGATCTGGCGGCCGCCTGGCAGGCACTGATGCCGGCGCGGGTGTTCGCGTTCACCGCACACGCGACGACGTCGTTCGCCGAGGTCTCCTACCGGCCGGGCGATGTGCTGATGTTCGGGCCGGAGCCGACCGGGCTCGACGCGGCCACCCTCGGCGATCCGCATCTCACCGCGCAGGTGCGGATCCCGATGCTGACCGGACGGCGCTCGCTGAACCTGTCCAACGCCGCCGCGGTCGCGGTGTACGAGGCATGGCGCCAGCACGGCTTCGCCGGGTCGGTGTGAGACCTACCAGGTGTCCCAGTGGGTGAGCTGCTCGGCGGGCAGCCGCTTGGCCAGCCGGAAGTCGGTGCCCTTGGTGTAGGCGATGGGGAAAAGCCCGGCCTGGCTGTAGGAGTCGTACGGGATGCCCAGCAGTTCGGCGGCCTGGCGCTCGCCGTCGCCGAGCAGGTGCAGGGTGGTCCACGCCGAGCCCAGCCCGCGTGAGCGCAACGCCAGCATGAAGCTCCACACCGCGGGCAGCAGCGAACCCCAGTACCCGGCACTGGCACCCGACACGGTGTCCATCGGTTTTCCCTCCAGGCACGGGATGAGCATGACCGGGGCCTTCTCGAGGTGCTCGTTGAGGTACTTGGCCGAGTCCTCGACCCGGGGACGCTGCTCGTCTCGGATGTCGCCGGTCTGCGGTTTGGGCATCGACAGGTAGGGCGTGGCGTTGGTGCGGTAGATCTCGGCCAGCGCCTTCTTCTTGTCGGGGTCTTCGACGAAGACCCACTGCCAGCCCTGGTTGTTCGACCCGGTGGGCGCCTGCAGCGCGATGTCCAGGCACTCCATCAGGACCTCGCGCGGTACCGGCCTGTCGAAGTCCAGGCGCTTGCGCACCGATCGGGTGGTGGTCAGGACTTCGTCGGCAGACAGGTTCAGCGTCATTTTTTCGAGCCTACATTCGGCTCCCACCCTGGCGCCGAAATGGCATTCCGGCAGACCTGCACTCGCACTTCCGCTGATGGAATGCCATTTCGGCGCAGACCGGGGTCAGCGGAAGTCGCGGGATCTGGACCCGACCCGCATGCTCAGCGGGCCCATCCGATCGGCGATCACCGTGACCGCCCCGGTGGCGTTCTGCACGATGCCCCGCACCACCAGCGCCGAGGCGCTCTGGGCCAGCCGACGGTGACGTGACCACACCCCGGGCGAGCACAGCACGTTGACCATCCCGGTCTCGTCCTCGAGGTTCATGAACGTCACCCCCTGCGCGGTGGCCGGACGCTGCCGGTGCGTCACCGCCCCCGCCACCAGCACCCGGGTCCCGTCGGGGACTCCGAGCAGCCGGTCGGCGGGCACCACACCCATCGCATCGAGGTTCTCCCGCAGGAACTGGGTCGGGTAACTGTCCGGCGACACCCCGGTCGCCCAGACGTCGGCGGCGGCCAACTCCAACTCGGTCATCCCCGGCAGCGACGGAGTCTGCGACGCCGACCCCACCCCCGGCAACCGGTCCGGGCGCTCGGCGGCCGCCGCGCCGGCCGCCCACAGACCTTCACGGCGGGTGATACCGAAACAGCCCAGCGCACCCGCGGTGGCCAGCGCCTCGGCCTGCGGCACCGACAGCTGCACCCGGCCGGTCAGATCCAGCAGGGAAGCAAAGGGCCCGTGCGCTTTCCGCTCCCCGACCAGCTGCTCGGCCAATTCGCCGCCGATGTGGCGCACGCCGCCCAGCCCCAGCCGGACCTGGGTGCCGGCGTTCTCCAGGGTAGCGTGGGCGAGGCTGGCATTGACGTCCGGCCCGTGCACCACCACCCCGTGTCGGCGCGCGTCGGCGACCAGCGACTGCGGCGAGTAGAACCCCATCGGCTGCGCCCGCAGCAGCGCCGCGCAGAACGCCGCCGGGTGGTGCAGCTTGAACCACGACGAGTAGAACACCAGCGACGCGAAGCTCAGCGAATGACTCTCCGGGAAACCGAAGTTCGCGAAGGCCTCCAGCTTCTCGTAGATCCGTTCGGCCACCTCACCGGTGATGCCGTGCAGGTCGCGCATCCCGTCGAAGAACCGGCCGCGCAGCCGGCGCATCTTGTCCGTCGAGCGTTTCGAGCCCATCGCACGGCGCAGCTGATCGGCTTCGGCCGCGGAGAAACCGGCGCAGTCGACCGCCAGCTGCATGAGCTGTTCCTGGAACAACGGCACCCCCAACGTCTTACGCAGCGCGGGTTCCATCGACGGGTGGTCGTAGGTGACGGCTTCCTGTCCGTTGCGCCGCTTGATGTACGGGTGCACCGACCCGCCCTGGATCGGGCCGGGCCGGATCAGCGCCACCTCGACCACCAGGTCGTAGAACATCCGCGGTTTCAGCCGGGGAAGGGTGGCCATCTGCGCCCGCGACTCCACCTGGAACACCCCGACCGAGTCCGCGCGTTGCAGCATCTCGTACACCGCCGGCTCGGCCAGGTCCAGCTTGGCCAGATCCACCCGGATGCCCTTGTGCTCGGCGACCAGGTCGATGCAGTAGTGCAACGCCGAGAGCATGCCCAGGCCCAGCATGTCGAACTTCACCAGCCCGATCGCCGCGCAGTCGTCCTTGTCCCACTGCAGCACACTGCGGTTCTCCATCCGGGCCCACTCGACCGGGCACACGTCGGCGATCGGACGGTCGCAGATCACCATGCCCCCGGAATGGATGCCCATATGCCGGGGCAGATCGCCGATCTGCATGGCCAGATCGACCACCTGAGCCGGGATGCCCTCCACCTCCGGGGAGTCGGCCAGTCCGTTCCACCGGCTGATCTGCTTGCTCCAGGCGTCCTGCTGCCCCTGGGAGAAGCCCAGCGCACGGGCCATGTCCCGCACCGCACTTCGGCCGCGATAGGTGATCACATTGGCCACCTGCGCGGCGTATTCGCGGCCGTAGCGCTGGTAGACGTACTGGATCGCGTTCTCCCGCAGGTCGGATTCGATGTCGATGTCGATGTCGGGCGGCCCGTCGCGGGCCGGGGACAGGAACCGTTCGAACAGCAACTCGTTGGCGACCGGGTCGACGTTGGTGACCTTCAACGCGTAGCAGACCGCCGAGTTGGCCGCCGAGCCCCGCCCCTGGGCAAGGATGTCGTTGACCCGGCAGAACCGGGTGATGTCGTGCACCACCAGGAAATAACCCGGGAACCCCAGCTGCTCGATGACCGCCAGCTCATGCTCGATCTGAGCGTAGGCGCGTGGCGCACGTTCGGGCGGGCCGTACCGTTCCCGCGCGCCTTCGGCCACCAGGTGCCGCAGCCAGCTGATCTCGGTGTGACCGACGGGCACCTCGAAGGGCGGCAGTTTCGGCGCGATCAGAGCCAGCCCGAAGGCGCACTGCTCACCGAGCTCGGCAGCGGCCGCCACCACCTCCGGGGCATGGGCGAAGATCCGCGCCATCTCGGCACCGGATCGCAGATGTGACCCACCGAGCGGGGCCAGGTAGCCCGCCGCTTCGTCGATCGAGTTGCGGGCCCGGATCGCCCCCATCGCCATGGCGAGCCGCGCCCGGTGCGGCGCGGCGAAGTGTGCGGCGGTGGTGGCGACGACGCCGAGACCGAACCGGGGCGCCAGCGCGGCCAGGACGGCGTTGCGTTCGTCGTCGAGCGGGTCACCGTGGTGGGTGAGCTCGACGCTGACCCGGTCACCGCCGAACCGGTCAACCAGGTCGGCCAGCGCCGCCGCGGCCGCCTCCGGGCCACCCGAGGACAGGGCTCGGCGGACATGGCCTTTGCGACAGCCGGTCAGGATGTGCCAGTGCCCGCCCGCCGCCTCGGTCAGCGTGTCGAAGTCGTAGCGCAGCACCCCTTTCTCGCCGCCGGCAAGGTGTGCCTGCGCCAGCTGTCGGGACAGCCGCCGGTAGCCTTCCGGACCGCGTGCGAGCACCAGCAGGTGCGGGCCGGCCGGGTCGGGTTCGTCGGTGCGGCTGCCACCGCACAGCGACAACTCCGCGCCGAAGACCGTGGCCACATCGAGTTCTTTGGCCGCCTCGGCGAACCGCACCACCCCGTAGAGCCCGTCGTGGTCGGTCAGCGCGATGGCACCCAGCTCCAGCCGGGCCGCCTCCTCCACGAGTTCTTCCGGCGTGCTGGCGCCGTCGAGAAAGCTGTAGGCCGAGTGGGCGTGCAACTCGGCGTAGGGCACCGCACCGGAGGACCGGGGCTGCTGGGACGGGTGGGGAGGCCGGTACTTCCCCCGCTTGCGTGACCAGGCCGGGCTGTCTCCCCCGTCGCCCCCGTGCTCGTCATGCGACCACCCGGTCCGGCGCGGCCTGCCGGTCAGCACCCGCTCCATCTCGGTCCAGCTCGGCGGGCCGTTGTGCCATCCCACCATCCCAGTCTATCGAACAAATGTTCGATAGGAAGTGGAGTGGGTCAGTCGGTCCTGTCGCTGTCCGGCCGGCCCTCGCCGGCATCTCCGTCTGGGCCCCCGCCGAAGTCCCCGTCGGTACCTCCGTCGTCACCGAGGTTCGGCCGCAGCACGTAGCGGACCTGATTGCCCCCGGCCATCCGAGCCTGTTCGATCGCCGTGGTGGCGACCGCGATCAGCTTGTCGACGACCTCATCGGGCGGTTCGGCGGCCAGCGGCGGCAACGGCGTGCACACCACTCCGATGCTGGCGGTCAGCTTCTGCGGCGTCACGGCGATCGCACCCCGGATCCGCTCCACCAGCGGGGAGGCATCCGGGGTGGTGAAGCTGTCGGCGATCAGGAAACCATGATCGGAGACATGGGCGACGATCGCGTTGTGCCGAACCGTCTCGCGCAGCACCTGCCCCACCGTCACCCGCGCGCGGGTACCGCCACGCTCCCCGGACAGGCCCAGCAGCAGCGAGAAGCTGTCGATGTTCACCGCGACCACGACCAGGTACTGGTCGTCACTGCGGCTCCGGGACGCGAGCAGGGTGGCCACACCCCGGTAGAACGCATCGCGGTGCAGCAACCCGGTGACCTGCTCGATGTCGCCGTGCGGCGCGTCTGGCTGGATCAGCTTGATCGCGGCCCGGCAGGCGAACGCGACGAAGCAGTTGAGCAGCACGACCACCCCGACCGCACACAGCGCGAGCGCGAGATCGGTGGAGGCCAGCCGCACGAACAGGACCGCGAGCACGACGGCCGCGATGGACCACGTCACCATCAGCAAGCGCAGCGAATGGAAACACACGACGTAGGAGCTGAGTACGACGAAGGTGGCGCTGCCGAGGAACCCGATGATCGGGCTGGGCAGGATGAGCACCGACAACCCGATGCCGAGCGATCCGAGAACGACGCACAGCAGCGACTGCGTCCTGCTCGGCCATCGGTGCCGCAACCACAACAGCACCATCGCGAGGCCGCACACCACCACCAGGCCGGCCACCACCCGGGTGGTGGTGCTCTGCGGGCCCAGCGCGCTGGCCGTCATCGCCAACGGGATCAAGCTGAAGGCCAGGATGGAGGCTGCGACCACCCGGGACGCCGCGGTCTGCATTCCGCGCGCGGCGAGCACAGCGGTGAACCAGTAGTACTGGTCGGACTCCCACAACACAGGCGTGAGGGAGGCGGCGGTACGCCGCACCGTGTCAAACATCCACCCACCCCAGCCATGCGCGTTCAAGAACCAAAGCAAGCACCCGCCCGCGGCGAACGCTACCAGCCCGAAAAAGACACCACATCGCCCGGCGGTGAGGACGATCTGGACGGAGCCTGGCTCGACTCTAGTGCGTTGTGAACTCGGCGATTCCGTCGTCGAGCACCAGGCGGTTGTTCGATCCGTCCGGCTGCGCCGCCTCGGTGCGGAACACGGCCGCGCCCGGGCGCTGCCGCCAGATCGAGGTGGTCAGCGTCTCGCCCGGGAAGACCGGCGAGCTGAACCGCGCCGAGACAGCGGTGATACCCGTCGCGTCGCCCCCACACAGTTCGGCGACCAGTGCCCGCCCGGACACCCCGTAGCTGCACAGCCCGTGCAGGATCGGGGTGGGGAATCCGGCCAGCTGCGCGAACCACGGATCGCTGTGCAGGGGGTTGCGATCACCGGAGAGCCGGTAGATCAGCGCCTGGTCGTCGCGGGTGGGCAGCGACACCCGGGCATCGGGTTCGCGATCGGGGAACTCCGGGGCGGGCGGACGCTGCCCCGGCCGGCCGCCGAAACCGCCCTCACCGCGGATCACCAGCGTCATCGACGACTCGGCGACCGGTTGACCGGTGTCGGGATCGGAGCCGGTGGCCCTGACCACCACGACCGCGTTCTTGCCCGGCCCCTTGTCCTGGATGTCGGCGACTTCGCTGACGACGCTGAGCCGCCCCGACGGCTGCAGCGGGGCGAACAACCGGATGGCCTGCGACCCGTGCAGCAACCGGCTGAAGTCGAAACTGCCGATTCTGGTGGCCGCCGCGAAGGGCGAACATGCGATGACCGCGTAGGTGGGGAGCACCTGCTGGCTGACGTCGTGACTGTTCTCGGTGGTGAACGCCAGGTCGGCGGTACCGGCTCCGACACCCAGCGCGTAGAGCAGGGTGTCGCGGTCGGTCCACTCGAACGACTTCGGTGGGGTGGTCAGCCCGATGGCGCCCGGATCGATCGGCATGCACGCGACCTTATCTGCGCCTGCCGTCCCGTAGTCTCAACCCGATGCGCCAGCCTGTCTTCGTCGACGTCGACACCGGCGTCGATGACGCGATGGCGCTGGCGTACCTGTTCGGCAGCCCGGACGCCGAGCTCGTCGGAATCGCCTCCACCGCGGGCAACGTCGGGGTGCATCAGGTGTGCCGGAACAACGTGGCGCTGATGGAGCTGTGCGGGATCACCGGGGTGCCGGTGTCGTGCGGCTCGGAGCAGCCGCTGTCCGCACCGCTGCGCACCGCCGAGGACACCCACGGGCCCCAGGGCCTCGGCTACGCCCGGCTGCCCGCACCGACTTCCGAGCTCACCGGCTATGACGCCGCACAGGCCTGGGTGCGTGCCGCGCGCTCGCATCCCGGCGAGTTGATCGGTGTCGCCACCGGCCCACTGACCAATCTGGCCTTGGCGGTGCGTGCCGAGCCGGCCCTGCCCCGGTTGCTCCGGCAGCTGGTGATCATGGGTGGGGCGTTCGACTATCGCGGCAACACCACCCCGGTGGCCGAATGGAACACCAGCGTCGACCCGGAGTCGACCCATGAGGTGTACGCGGCCTGGCGTGAAGCCGAACACCTGCCGATCGTGTTGGGCCTCAATCTGACCGAGAACATCGCGATGACACCCGCATTGCTGAATCGGTTGGCGCTGGCGGCCGAGTCGTCGGGGTCGGTATCGGGATCGGTGATGTCGGAGACCGACGCCCGCGGCACCCCGTCGTCGGCGTCGAACCCGTTGATCAGGGTGCTCGAGGACGCGATGCGGTTCTATTTCGAATTCCACCATGACCAAGGTGAGGGCTACCTGGCACACCTGCACGACCCCCTGGCCGCCGCCGCCGCGCTGGACCCCGGCCTGGTGACCTGCCGGCCGGTAGCGGTGGACGTCGAGCTGACCGGCACCTTGACCCGGGGAATGACGATCGCCGACTGGAGCGGCCGCTGGGGCCGGGAACCCAACGCGCTCATCGGGATAGACGTGGACCCCGCGGCGTTCTTCGACCGTTTCATCGCCCGGGTCGGCGCGTTCGCCAGACAACTGGACCATCCCGGTCATTCATAGACTCCCTCGATGTACCACCGCCGCTGTCGATAACACAGCAACAGGGCCTGATCCTGCGGGCCGGCCGCGCCCCGACCCCCACTGCCGTCGAACAGCACCTGTGCCCGCGCCGCCCGGCCCTTGCGCGCATCCGCCGAGGCGTCCCACCACCGCTCATCGACCGGCCAGGGACCTGCCCACCACGACAACCTGCCGATCCGCCCAGGCGCCTCCAACCGGAACGGGTCAGCGGTGAACAGGCCACGCGCGGTGACCCGCACCGGGTTGCCCTCGGCGTCGAGCACGTCGACCGGATCGTCGAGCAGGACCGTCGGTGACGGCTCGGGCAGCCGCCCGGGCCACGGCTGCTCCGGGTCCGCCCGGGCCACGATCTCATCTCCCAACGTGGTGAGAGTGATGCGTTCACCCGGGCCGCGACCGCCGCTCAGGACGGGGATCTTGACGGAGTCGGGCCCCAGCAGCCCCTGCACCCGAACCAGGGCCCGCCGTGCACGCAGCCGGTCCTCCTCCCCTATCCCACCCCACAGCGGCAGCTGCAGGGCCTCTGCCGACACCACCTCGACCGGCCGCAGCCGCAGCACACTGATCGGAGCTCCCGGCCGATCCTGCTGTTGACGCCGGTTGAGCCAGCCGTCCAGTTGCCAGCGCACCCGGTCGGCGGTGGCATCCTCGGTCAGCGGCTCAGCACATCGCCAGACCCGTTCCAGCTCTTGACCGTTGGTGGTTTCGGCGTGGATGGCCAGCCGGGTGCACCCCACCCCGGCCGCCACCAGGCTGCGGTGCAGCGCGCCGGCCAGGGAACGACCCGCGAACGCCGCCGCATCCACCCGGTCGATCGGCGGGTCACAGTTCATCACCGCGTCGAGTTCCTCGCCGGCTTCCCGACCCGACGGGGGCCGGCCGGGTTCGCCGCAGGCGATGCGGTGCGCGGTGACCGCGTCGGCGCCGAACCGGGAGGCCACGTCGCCACGGGGCAACTCGGCGAACTGTCCGACCGTACGGATACCCATGCGCCACAGCAGGTCCGTCAAGCCCTCCCGCCCATCGGGAGCCAGGCTCGGTTCGGCGGCCAGCTGGCGGATGGACAGCCCGGACAAGAACTGTGCATCCGCGCCCGGTTCGACGATCCGCCCGGACCGGGCCGCAAAGACCGCCGTCGGCAACTGATCGGCGATGCCGATCTGACATTCGACACCCCCGGCGGCCACGGCGTCGACCAGCTTCTCGGCGGCGGTCTGCTCGGACCCGAAGTAGCGGGCCGCACCGCGAACCGACAGGGCCAACAGGCCGGGCCGCAGCACCTCGGCCCGCGGCACCAGGTCATCCACCGCGGCCGTCACCACCTCGAAGTGCCGGGCGTCGCGGGCCGGATCAGCGGTGACGATGTGCACCTCGGGGCAGCGAGCCTGCGCCTCCCGGCGCCGCAGCCCACGCCGGACGCCCACACCACGGGCCGCCGCCGAACAGGCGATGACCCGGTTGGCCAGCGTGACCGCGATCGGCGTGGTCGGCGGGACGCCAGGCCTCAATCTGACCGAGAACATCGCGATGACACCCGCATTGCTGAATCGGTTGGCGCTGGCGGCCGAGTCGTCGGGGTCGGTATCGGGAT
>NZ_JBSWXU010000137.1:0-13952 GCF_056160785.1 Mycobacterium sp. ABE4_509
GCTGCTGCCCGCCGCGCTCGCGCTGATCGCCGTGCTCGGCGCGGCCACCGCCGGCCTGGGTCTGCTGCTGAGCCGGGTCGCCGACCTGACCCTGCTGGAGGGGTATCTGGCGACCAGCCCCGGTGGCGTGTACGCGGTGCTGGCCACCGCGGTGGAAACCGGGTCCAACGTGACGTTCATCATCGCCGCGCAGGTGGTGCGGATCCTGATGATGCTGTTCGCGGCGCCGCTGCTGGTCCGTGCGGTGGCGTGGGCCAGCCGGGGTCAGAGCCGGGCGATCACCGAGGACAGCAGCGAACCCATCCGCGTCGCGGACTGACGGCCCGCCGCCAGCACCTCCTCGTGGCTGAGCGGCTCCCCGGTCATCCCGGCCGCCAGGTTCGTCACCAGCGACACCCCCAGCACGTCGACGCCGGCCTCGCGAGCCGCGATGGTCTCGTGCACCGTCGACATCCCGACCAGGTCGGCACCCAGCGTGCGCAGCATCCGGATCTCGGCGGGCGTCTCGTACTGCGGGCCGGACAGCCCGGCATACACCCCTTCGGCCAGCGACGGGTCGATCTCGCGGGCCAGCGCCCGCAGCCGCGGCGCGTATGCGTCGACCAGATTGACGAACCGCGCGCCCAGCAGCGGGGAGCGCGCCGTCAGGTTGAGATGGTCGCCGATCAGGACCGGTTGCCCGACGGTGAAGTCCTCACGCAGGCCTCCTGCGGCGTTGGTCAGCACCACGGTGTGCACCCCGGCCGCGGCGGCGGTCCGCACCGGATGCACCACGTGGCGCAGGTCGTGACCCTCATAGGCGTGGATCCGGCCGAGCAGCACCAGCACCCGGTGCGGCCCGATCCGCAGTGAGAGCACCTGACCGCCGTGGCCGTCGGCGCTGGGCGGGGTGAAGCCGGGCAGCTCGGCCATCGGGATCGCGGCGGTCGGGTCACCCAGTTGCGCCGCCGCCGGCGCCCACCCCGACCCCAGCACCACCGCGACGTCATGGGCTTCGACCCCGGTGCGTTCGGCTACCGCGTCGGCGGCCCGGCCGGCCAGACCCGCTGGGTCCTGCGGGTCCGGGGCGTTGGAGGCGTCTTCCACGACCGGAAGCCTAGTGGGCGCGCTTCGCCCCGATCGGACTGTGCGCACAGCAGTGGGATACTGCGTTGCATGCCCACCGCTGCCCCGTCAACATGCGTCGAGGACGCCGTGACCCGACGCCGCAGCGATCTGGTCGAGTTGTCGCACGCCATCCACGCCGAGCCCGAACTGGCATTCGCCGAGCATCGCAGCTGCGCCAAGACGCAGGCGCTGGTCGCCGAACGGGGCTTCGACGTCACCGCGGCGCCGGCGGGTCTGGACACCGCGTTCCGCGCCCAGTTCGGCAGCGGATCGCTGGTCATCGGGGTGTGCGCGGAGTACGACGCGCTGCCCGGCATCGGCCATGCCTGCGGGCACAACATCATCGCCGCCTCGGCGGTCGGCACCGCACTGGCCCTGGCCGAGGTCGCCGACGAGCTCGACCTGACGGTCGTGCTGTTCGGAACCCCGGCCGAGGAGGCCGGCGGCGGCAAGGTGCTGATGCTCGACGCCGGGGTGTTCGACGACGTGGCCGCCACGGTGATGCTGCACCCCGGCCCGCTGGACATCGCCGCGGCGCGCTCGCTGGCGTTGTCGCAGGTGGCCGTGACCTATCTGGGCCGTGAGTCGCACGCCGCGGTGGCGCCGCATCTGGGCATCAACGCCGCCGACGCGGTCACGGTGTCGCAGGTGGCGATCGGGCTGTTGCGCCAGCAGCTGGCCCCGGGCCAGATGGTGCACGGCATCGTCACCGATGGTGGGCAGGCCAGCAACGTCATCCCGGCTCGCGCCGAAATGCAGTACACGATGCGCGCCGGCGACGCGGCGAGCCTGGCTGCGCTCGAGTCCCGGATGGCCGACTGTTTCCTGGCCGGGGCGTTGGGTTCGGGCTGTGAGTACCAGGTCGCCGCGACCGAGCCGCCGTACCTGGAGCTGACCCCCGACGGGTGGCTGGCCGAGACGTTCCGCGCGGAGATGGAGCGGCTGGGGCGCAGCCCGGTGGCCAGGGACCTGGAGGTGGCGCTGCCGCTGGGCAGCACAGACATGGGTAACCTGACCCAGGTCATGCCTGGAATCCATCCGATCGTCGGGATCGACGCCGGTGGCGCGTCGGTACATCAGCCGCAGTTCGCCGCCGCGGCGGTGGGCGCCAGCGCCGACACGGCCGTGGTCGAGGGGGCGATCATGCTGGCGCGCACGGTGGTGGCCCTGGCCGAGAACTCCGCCGAGCGCGGCCGGGTGCTGGAGTCGCTGCAGAGGCGGTCGTCATGAGCGTGTTGACCCACGCCGCGGCCCGTTGGCTGTCGGCCCACTACGACGACCTGGTCGGCTGGCGCCGGCACATCCACCGCCATCCCGAACTCGGGCGTCAGGAGTTCGCCACCACCCAGTTCGTGGCCGCCCAGCTGGCCGACGCCGGCCTGAACCCCAAGGTGTTTCCGGGCGGGACCGGGCTGATGTGTGATTTCGGGCCCGACGACGGGCCGCGGGTGGCGTTGCGGGCCGACATGGACGCACTGCCGCTCGACGAGCGCACCGGGGCCCCGTATTCGTCGCTGGTGCCCGGTGTCGCCCACATGTGTGGCCACGACGCGCATACCGCGGTGCTGCTGGGGGCGGCGATGGCGCTGGCCTCGGCGTCCGAACTGCCGGTCGGGGTGCGGCTGATCTTCCAGGCCGCCGAGGAGCTGATGCCCGGCGGCGCGATCGACGCGATCGCTGCCGGAGCGCTGACCGGGGTATCCCGAATCTTCGCCCTGCACTGCGACCCCCACCTGGCGGTGGGCCGGGTCGGGGTGAAGGCCGGCCCGATCACGTCGGCGGCCGACCACATCGAGGTGACGTTGCACTCGCCGGGCGGGCACACCTCGCGGCCCCACCTGACCAGCGACCTGGTCTACGGGCTGGGCACGCTGATCACCGGCTTGCCTGGGGTGTTGTCCCGGCGGGTCGATCCGCGCCACAGCACCGTGATGGTGTGGGGGGCGGTCAACGCCGGTGTGGCCGCCAACGCCATCCCGCAGAGCGGCACCTTGGCCGGCACGTTGCGCACCGCCAGCCGGGAGACCTGGCTGACGCTGGAAGACATTGTCCAGGAGACGATCTCGTCGCTGCTGGCACCGCTGGGTGTCGAGTATGTGCTGCAGTACCGGCGTGGGGTGCCGCCGGTGGTCAACGAGGAGGCGTCCACCCGAATCGTCACCCGCGCGATCGAGGACATCGGCCCCGACGTGCTGGCCGACACCCTGCAGTCCGGCGGTGGTGAGGACTTCTCCTGGTACCTGGAGGAAGTGCCGGGTGCGATGGCGCGGCTGGGCGTGTGGAGCGGGCAGGGCCCGCAGCTGGACCTGCATCAGCCGACGTTCGACATCGACGAAAGCGCGCTCGGTATCGGGGTGCGCCTGCTGGTGAATCTCATCGCCCACGCCTAGCGGGGGTGTCAGCGGTTGGGCAGACAGGTCTCCAGAATCTTCTTGGTCATCTCCAGCAGGATCGTCAGCAGTTCGGCGTCGTCGACGTCGCTGGTCATCGGGTCGTTGACGCAGCCGTGGATGCCGGCGCTGAGCATCGAGATCGCGACCCGCGATGCCGTATCGGGGTCCGGGCCCAGCAGCACGTCGGCGAGGCGGTCGCCGAGGCGGCGGTATTCGTCGTTGGTCTCGAGCAGGTGGTGGACGGTGGGGTCGCCGTAGAAGACGCTGGAGACGCGGCGGTGCCGGATGATGAGTTCCACCATGCCGCTCATCGACACGTTGCGGCGCGTGTCGGGCGTCGGCAGGGTCTCGGTGATCCGCAGCAGGTGTGCGATGTCGTCGTACACCGGTTTCACGACGGCCAGCGCGATGTCGTCCTTGGAGTGGAACTGGTAGTAGACCGCGGCCTTGGTCACGCCCAGCCGGTCGGCGATCATCTGCAGCGACGTGCCGCTGACGCCGTGGTCGGCGAACAGGTCCAGGGCGGCCTCCAGCACCCGTTCGCGGGCGAAGCCGCGCGTCGCGACCGGCTTGGCCACATGCCCTCCTCGGACCGGCATCAGGCTGCCGATATGTATCCCAGCTCACATCGTGGCCCCTCGCCTGCCCGGGTCACTAGTTAACCTAACGGCTTGAACCAAGTTAGCCGCTTGTATAGGGTATACCTGCTGATCGGGTTATTCATATCGAATGCGTGTCCATCGCAACGCTTTTCGAATCGCCTGGCAGGACGACCCACGGTTCGGAAGGAGTTTGGTGGCTCCGAGCACTGCACCGGCCGAAGCGCCCGTCGACGATCGACGGCCGCACTTCTACCGCATCGCCCGGTTCATCCGGCTGGCCTCGGTCCCCTTCCTGCTGATCTGGATCGCCATCGCCGCGTTCCTCAACATCTCGGTGCCCCAGCTCGAGGACGTCGGCAAGCTGCGGTCGGTGTCGATGAGCCCCGACGAGGCGCCCGCTGTCATCTCGATGCAGCGCATCGGTGAGGTGTTCGAGGAGTACGAGTCCAACAGCTCGGTGATGGTCGTGCTGGAAGGCGAGGACCAGCTCGGCGACGACACCCGCGCCTACTACGCCGACCTGATCGCCGCCCTCGAGGCGGACACGACCCACGTCGAGCACGTCCAGGACCTGTGGAGCGACCCGCTGACCGCCGCGGGCGCGCAGAGCGCAGACGGCCGGGCCACCTACTTCCAGGTCTATCTCGCCGGCGATCAGGGCGAGGCGCTGGCCAACCAGTCGGTGGAGGCCGTCCAGGACCTGGTCGCCGAGAGCCAGCCGCCCGAGGGCGTCAGCGCCTACGTCACCGGCGCGTCTGCGCTGGCTGCCGAGCAGGAGACCGCCGGCACCGAGAGCATGCGGATGATCGAGGCGCTGACCTTCCTCGTCATCACCATCATGCTGGTGCTGTTCTTCCGGTCCATCGTCACCACTCTGTTGATCCTGCTGATGGTCGGGCTCAGCCTGCTGACGGTCCGCGGGGCGGTGGCCTTTCTGGGCTATCACGAGATCATCGGACTCTCCACGTTCGCGACGAGCCTGCTGGTCACGTTGGCGATCGCGATCTCGGTCGACTACGCCATCTTCCTGATCGGGCGCTATCAGGAGGCCCGCGGCAAGGGCGAGACGCCGGAGTCGGCGTACTACACCATGTTCGGCGGCACCGCGCACGTCATCGTCGGGTCCGGTCTGACAATCGCGGGGGCGACGTTCTGCCTGAGCTTCACCCGGCTGCCCTACTTCCAGACCCTCGGAGTGCCCCTGGCGCTGGGCATGCTGGTGCTGATCTGCGTGGCACTGACCTTCGGGCCGGCGGTGGTGACGGCGGCCAGCAGGTTCGGGCTGCTGGAACCCAAACGCGCGATGCGGGTGCGCGGCTGGCGCAACATCGGCGCCGCCACGGTGCGGTGGCCCGGCGCGATCCTGGTGGCCACCGTCGCGGTGTCGCTGGTCGGCCTGCTGGCCCTGCCCGGCTACCAGACCAGCTACAACGACCGCAACTACCTGCCCGCCGACGTCGAGTCGAACATCGGATACGCGGCCGCCGAACGGCACTTCTCCCCGGCGCGCCTGAACCCCGAGGTGCTGATGGTCGAGTCGGACCAGGATCTGCGCAACCCGGCCGACTTCCTGGTCATCGACAAGATCGCCAAGGCGATCTTCGGGGTCCAGGGCATCGGACGGGTGCAGACCATCACCCGTCCGGACGGAACCCCGATCGACGGCACCACGATCCCGTACATCATGAGCCGCCAGGGCGGCACCCAGAAGCTGCACGAGAAGTACCAGCTCGACCGGATGGACGACATGTCGATTCAGGCCGCGGCGCTGCAGAACACCATCGACACGATGCAGCGGATGCAGAGCCTGATGGGTGAGATGTCCGATGTCACCCAGAACATGGTGGCCAAGACCAGGACCATGACCGCCGACATCACCGAGCTGCGCGACCACATCGCCGATCTCGACGATTTCTTCCGGCCGATCCGCAACTACTTCTACTGGGAACCGCACTGCTACAACATCCCGGTGTGCTGGACGGCGCGGTCGCTGTTCGATCTGATCGACGGCACCAACATGCTGACCGACAACGTCCAGGAGCTGCTGCCGGAACTGGAGCGGATGGCGGCGATCATGCCGCAGCTGATCGAACTGATGCCCTCGCAGATCGAGTCGATGCGTTCGCAGCGCGACATGATGCTGACGATGCAGCAGACCCAGGGCGGCATGCAGGAACAGATGGCGGAGATGAGCGAGGACTCCACCGCCATGGGCGACGCGTTCAACGACGCGATGAACGACGACACCTTCTATCTGCCGCCGGAGGCGTTCGACAACGCCGACTTCCAGCGCGGCATGGAGCAGTTCATCTCCCCGAACGGGCACGCGGTGCGTTTCATCATCGCCCACGAGGGTGACCCGCTGTCCCCGGACGGAATCGAGAAGATCGACGCGATCAAGACCGCGGCCAAGGAGGCGATCAAGGGCACCCCGCTGGAGGGCTCGACGATCTATCTGGGCGGCACCGCGGCCACGTTCAAGGACATGGCCGACGGCACCCAGTATGACCTGCTGATCGCCGGGATCGCCGCGATCGCCCTGATCTTCGTGATCATGTTGATCCTGACCCGGGCGATCGTCGCCGCCGCGGTGATCGTCGGCACCGTGGTGCTGTCGCTCGGTGCATCGTTCGGGCTCTCGGTGCTGGTCTGGCAGCACCTGGTGGGTATCGAACTGCACTGGATGGTGTTGCCGATGGCGGTGATCATCCTGTTGGCGGTGGGGGCGGACTACAACCTGCTGGTGGTGTCGCGGCTGAAGGAAGAGATCGACGCGGGCCTGAACACCGGCCTGATCAGGACGATGGGCGGTAGCGGGTCGGTCGTCACCGCCGCCGGCATGGTCTTCGCGCTGACCATGATGACGATGGCGGTCAGCGACCTCACCATCATCGGTCAGGTGGGCACCACCATCGGCATGGGGCTGATCTTCGACACCCTGGTGATCCGGTCTTTCATGACCCCGTCGATCGCGGCGCTGCTGGGGCGCTGGTTCTGGTGGCCGCAGCAGGTGCGCCCCCGGCCGGTGCCGGTGCCCTGGCCGTCCGTCCCCGCGCGGCCGCAGCCCACCTCGGGTCCCTAGCCTGGGTCCCTGGCCTGCCGCGGCCGGGACTTTCCGGTTATCTTTTGGTGGGGCGGGATGTCCTGTCGCTCGATCAAGGGGATGAAATGGGGTTGAGCAGATGAGAATGGCTGTTCTGGGTACCGGCTATCTGGGTGCGACCCACGCCGCGTGCATGGCGCGTCTCGGCCATGACGTCCTCGGGGTGGACGTCGACGAGGCCAAGCTGGAGAAGTTGCGCTCCGGGGAAATGCCCTTCTACGAACCGGGTCTCGAAGAGTTGACCCGCGAGATGGTCGCCGCGGGCAAGCTGCAGTTCACCTCGTCTTATGCCGAGGCGGCCGAGTTCGCCGAGGTGTTCTTCCTGGCGGTCGGCACGCCGCAGAAACGCGGCGAGTTCGCCGCCGACGTATCGGCCATCGATGCGGTGGTGCGAACGCTGGCGCCGCTGATCGACCATCCGGCGGTCATTCTGGGGAAGTCGACGGTGCCGGTGGGTACCGCCGAGGCGGTCCGCACGCTGGCCCGGAGCCTGTCGCCGGCGGGCGACGACCTCGAGCTCGGGTGGAATCCGGAGTTCCTGCGGGAGGGCCATGCCATCAAGGACACCCTGCTGCCGGACCGGCTGGTGCTCGGCGTCGCCCACGACGGCCTGGGCCGCGTGGAGGCGGTGGCCCGCGAGGTCTACGCCGAACCGCTGGAACAGGGAGTGCCGTTCCTGATCACCGATCTGGCCACCGCCGAACTCACCAAGACCGCGGCGAACGCGTTCCTGGCCACCAAGATCTCGTTCATCAACGCGATGGCCGAGCTGTGCGACGCCGCAGGTGCCGACGTCGTGCAGCTGGCCGACGCGATCGGGTACGACAACCGGATCGGCCGCGCCTTCCTCAACGCCGGGCTCGGGTTCGGCGGCGGCTGCCTGCCCAAGGACATCCGGGCATTCATGGCCCGTGCCGGCGAGCTCGGCGCCGCCCCGGCGCTGACCTTCCTGCGTGAGGTCGACAGCATCAACATGCGGCGCCGGACAAAGATGGTCGAGATGGTCAAGGACAGCTGCGAGGGGGGACTGCTGGGGGCCCGCGTCGCGGTCCTCGGCGCGGCGTTCAAACCCGATTCCGACGACGTCCGGGACTCGCCCGCGCTGAACGTCGCCGGCCAGTTGCAGCTGCAGGGTGCCACCGTGAACGTCTACGACCCCAAGGCGATGGACAACTCCCGGGTGCTCTATCCGACACTGGGCTACCCCCCGTCGGCGCGCGACGCATGTCAGAACGCCGATGTGGTGGTGGTGCTCACCGAATGGCAGGAGTTCCGTGATCTCGATCCGCACGAACTCGCCGACGTGGTGCGCCACCGCAAGGTGATCGACGGCCGCAACTGTCTCGACCCGGCGCGGTGGACGGACGCCGGTTGGGACTACCGGGGTTTCGGCAGGGCCGGGGCCCACGCCAAGAGCTAGGAGCCCGCCCCCGGGCCGATGTTGCTCGACGGGCGGGTCCGCAGGTCGTGCACGTATTCGGCCGGGGCACCGGCGATTTCGGCGGCTTCGGCCATCACCCCGAGGTAGCGCGCCGAGGGCACCCCGCCCTCCCACGCGTCGAGCACGTACAGCCAGGCCAGCACCGGGTCGGTGTCGGTGTCCGACGAGGTCCGCTCCACCCGGCAGCGGATCTTCTTGTGGAAGCCGAGCTCGGAGCCCTCCCAGCGGTCAAGGTTGTCCTCGTCTTCCTTGGTCATGTCGTAGAGCACGACGAAGACCTTGGAGCTCGGATCCTCGACCAGGGTGGCCAGCGCGCCCTCCCAGCCGATGTCCTCACCGCCGAACGTCAGACGCCAGCCGTGCAGCCATCCAGTCCCGGACATCGGGGAGTGCGGAGCCCGTTGCAGCATCTGCTCGGGGTGCATGTTCGATCCATAGGCGGCGTAGAGCGGCACCCGAAAAGCTTAAACGCATTGTGAACCCCCCATAGGACCGCACGGTGCGCGGCCCGGTATCCGCACGCCCGCGCCGGCCTTGAGTGCAATAGGTTGGGGGCGTGGTAACGCGCATCGTGATCATCGGTGGAGGACCTGCCGGATACGAGGCGGCGCTGGTGGCAGCCGCCCACGGACGTGACGTCGTTCAGGTGACGGTCGTCGACTCGGACGGACTGGGCGGGGCCTGCGTGCTCTATGACTGCGTGCCGTCGAAAACGCTGATCGCCTCGACCGGGGTGCGCACCGAGCTGCGTCGGGCCGAAGGTCTGGGCTACGACATCGGCATCGATGCCGCCCCCATCTCGCTGCCCGACATCAACAACCGGGTCAAGACGCTGGCGTCGTCGCAGTCCGCCGACATCGGACGGCAGCTGCTCAACCAGGGTGTGACGATCATCGGTGGGCACGGCGAACTGGTCGACGACACCTCGGGCATGGCCCATCACCGGGTGAAGGTCACCACTGCCGACGGCAAGGTCGGTGTGCTCAAGGCCGACGTGGTGCTGATCGCCACCGGCGCCAGCCCCCGCGTGCTGCCCAACGCGGTGCCCGACGGCGAACGGATCCTGACCTGGCGGCAGGTCTACGACCTGCCTGAACTGCCCGAACACCTGATCATCGTCGGTTCCGGGGTGACCGGTGCGGAGTTCTGCAACGCCTACACCGAGCTGGGGGTGACGGTGACGGTGGTCGCCAGCCGCGACCAGATCCTGCCGCACGAGGACTCCGACGCCGCCGCGGTGCTCGAGGAGGTGTTCGCCGAGCGTGGTGTGACCCTGGTCAAGAACGCTCGCGCCGACTCGGTGACCCGCAGCGACACCGGGGTCAAGGTCGCCATCGCCGACGGCCGCAGCGTCGAGGGCAGCCACGCGCTGATGACCGTCGGGTCGGTGCCCAACACCGAGAAGCTGGGTCTGGAGCGGGTCGGTGTCGAGCTCAAGCCCGGCGGCTATATTCCGGTCGACCGGGTGTCGCGGACCCCGGCTTCGGGGATCTACGCCGCGGGGGACTGCACCGGGCTGCTGCCGCTGGCCTCGGTGGCCGCGATGCAGGGCCGCATCGCGATGTATCACGCTCTCGGGGAGGGAGTCGCGCCGATCCGGCTGCGCACCGTGGCCTCGGCGACGTTCACCCGGCCCGAGATCGGCGCGGTGGGCATTCCGCAGTCGGCGATCGACAGCGGTGAGGTCCCGGCCCGCACGCTGACGTTGCCGCTGAGCACCAACGCCAGAGCGAAGATGTCGCTGCTGCGGCACGGCTTCGTGAAGATCTTCTGCAGGCCCGCGACCGGCGTGGTGATCGGCGGAGTGGTGGTCGCGCCGATCGCCTCGGAGCTGATCCTGCCGATCGCGCTCGCGGTGCAGAACCGAATCTCGGTGACCGATCTGGCGCAGACCCTGTCGGTGTATCCCTCGCTGTCGGGGTCCATCGTGGAGGCGGCTCGGCGGCTGATGGCACACGACGATCTCGACTGATCGGGCCGATGGGCTGTCGGGATTGTTCGCCCCGGCCGACGTAGGGTGGTCGGGTACTGGCCGGTAACTGAGGGAGTGCTTGGTGGGCGACGAGATGCCGGATTCGGTCCTTCATCCCGAGGGCCGCGCGCGCGCCTGGGAGCGGCTGGGTGCCGAGCAGTTCGATGTCGTCGTGATCGGTGGCGGCGTGGTCGGCGCGGGCGCGGCGCTGGACGCCGCGACCCGGGGGCTCAAGGTGGCCCTGGTCGAGGCCCGCGACTTCGCCTCGGGGACGTCGAGCCGCAGTTCGAAGATGTTCCACGGTGGCCTGCGCTACCTCGAGCAACTCGAGTTCGGTCTGGTGCGCGAGGCGCTGCACGAGCGTGAGCTGTCGCTGACGACGTTGGCTCCGCATCTGGTCAAACCACTGCCGTTTCTGTTCCCGCTGACCAGGCGCGTGTGGGAGAGGCCCTACATCGCTGCCGGCATCATGCTCTACGATCAGCTCGGTGGCGCGAAATCCGTTCCCGCGCAGAAGCATTTGACACGCTCCGGTGCGCTGCGGTTGTCGCCGGGGCTGAAGCGTTCGTCGCTGATCGGCGGTATCCGCTACTACGACACCGTCGTTGATGACGCCCGGCACACCATGACGGTGGCGCGCACAGCGGCCCACTACGGGGCCGTGGTGCGGACTTCCACCCAGGTCGTGGCGTTGCTGCGGGAAGGTGACCGGGTCACCGGCGTGCGGGTGCGTGACTCCGAAGACGGTGCGGTGACCGAGGTGCGCGGACATGTCGTGGTCAACGCGACCGGGGTGTGGACCGACGAGATCCAGGCGCTGTCCAAGCAGCGCGGCAGGTTTCGGGTGCGTGCCTCCAAGGGGGTCCACGTCGTGGTGCCCCGCGACCGCGTCGTCAGCGAGGTCGCGATCATCCTGCGCACCGAGAAGTCGGTGCTGTTCGTCATCCCGTGGGGAACGCACTGGATCATCGGCACCACCGACACCGACTGGAACCTCGACCTCGCGCATCCGGCCGCCACCAAGGCCGACATCGACTACATCCTCGGCCATGTCAACACGGTGCTGGCAACTCCGTTGACCCACGACGACATCGACGGCGTGTACGCGGGGCTGCGGCCGCTGCTGGCCGGCGAGAGCGAGGAGACTTCGAAGCTGTCTCGCGAGCACGCCGTGGCGGTGCCCGCACCGGGCCTGGTGGCCATCGCCGGCGGCAAGTACACCACCTACCGGGTGATGGCCGAGGACGCGATCGACGCCGCCGCGGAGTTCGTGCCGACCCGGGTGGCGCGCTCGATCACCGAGAAGGTGCCGCTGGTGGGTGCTGACGGGTATTTCGCTCTGGTCAACCAGACCCAGCGGGTGGGCGGGTTCTACGGCCTGCACCCCTACCGGGTGCGCCACCTGCTCGACCGCTACGGGTCGCTGATCGACGACGTGCTGAAGCTGGCACAGGACCGTCCCGACCTGCTCGAGCCGATCACCGATGCGCCGGTCTACCTGAAGGTCGAGGCCGCCTATGCCGCGGCGGCCGAGGGGGCTCTGCATCTGGAGGACATCCTCGCTCGCCGGATGCGGATCTCCATCGAGTATCCGCACCGCGGAGTGGACTGTGCCAGGGAAGTCGCCGAAGTCGTTGCGCCGGTGCTGGGTTGGACGCCCGAAGAGGTCGACCGCGAAGTGTCGACCTACCTTGCGCGGGTGGAGGCCGAAGTCCGCTCACAGCGCCAGCCCGACGACGCCTCAGCCGATGCGCTGCGGGCCGCGGCGCCCGAGGCACGCGCCGAGATCCTCGAACCGGTGCCGTTGAATTGAGTCCCTCGGCGCCGCTGCCCGTCCGTGACGGCCTGGGGCCTGCGCGGGTGCGGATGCAGGGCGGAAACGTGGCCGAGGAGTTCCAGCGGCGCTGGGGGACGGGCGAGAAAGTCCTTGCCGGGGAAGTCGTCTGCGCGGACGGGACGGTCGCCGACGGGACGACGGTGCTGCCCGCCGGTGCAGTGGTCTACCTGTACCGCGAGTTGCCGGACGAAGCGGTCGTGCCGTTCGACATGCCCGTGCTGTACCGCGACGACGATATCGTGGTGGTCGACAAGCCGCATTTTCTGGCCACCATGCCCCGTGGTGGCCACGTTGCGCAGACGGCGCTGGTGCGCCTGCGGCGCGAGCTGGGGATACCCGAACTGGCGCCGGCTCATCGGTTGGACCGGCTGACCGCCGGGGTCCTGCTGTTCACCGCGCGCCGTGAGGTGCGCGGGGCCTACCAGAGCATGTTCGCCCAGGGGCGGGTGCACAAGATCTACCTCGCCCGGGCCGGCCACGATCCGGCGTTGTCCTTCCCGCAGACGCTCACCAGCCGGATCGTCAAGCGCCGCGGTTGCCTGCAGGCGACCGAGGAACCGGGTGAACCCAACGCCCACACGCTGATCGAGCAGCTCGGCGCCGGGCACTACCGGTTGACGCCGCGCACCGGGCGGACCCATCAGCTGCGCGTGCACATGGCGTCGCTGGGGCTGCCCATCCTCAACGATCCGCTGTATCCGGACGTGCTCGACGTCGCTGCCGGTGATTTCTCCTCGCCGCTGAGGCTGCTCGCACACACCCTCGCGTTCCACGACCCGCTGACCGGGGTGTACCAGAGCTTCAGCAGCGGCAGGGCGCTCGGCTCCTAGTGTGCGCCCAGATCGCGAGTACCCCTCGAATCTCACTGCGATCTGAACGCACACCGCGCGTGGTGCGCGCTCCCAGCCAATGTACGACATTCCCAGACCGTTCGCTGGGCGAATTGCGGGGGTGGGCTGGCGGGTCGTTGACGTGCATCGACTTTCTCTAATCGGTCTAATCTAAGTTTGCTCACGAGCATGTTGATTCCGCAACAAGATCAGCTTGGCCGCGCACCGCCCCGCCATGCCCAGTTACTGTGACAACAGGTGATCTCGTGTCGGATCCGCGCAGATCTGGCAAATCGTCGGTCCGCGCAACGGGGCGGCCGCGGTGCCCGCGCGCGGGTTCGGCCCCCACGACTTCACGTCGACTGTCACAATCGACACCGGTGTCGCGGCGTCCGCCGCCGGATACGAGGAGGAGCTCCAAGTTGCGCCAGTCCTGGCTTGTTGCCGTCGCGGCGGTGTTCGTGGGCGGAGTGCTCAGCCCCGTCGTGATGCCCGCACCGACCGCGGAGGCGATCTGCGGTTCGGTCGGTGGACGGTTCGTCGACGTCACCGGGTGTTCGGATCCGCTGTGGGAGATGAATTACGTTACGCCGCCACCGCCTCCGCCCCCGCCACCGCCGCCGCCCCCGCCGCCGGGAGCGCCGCCGCCTCCCCCTCCCCCTCCGCC
>NZ_JBSWXU010000138.1:0-13930 GCF_056160785.1 Mycobacterium sp. ABE4_509
GCTGAGGCCCCACTTGCCGCTCCCGCGGCTCCGGCCCCACTTGCCGCTCCCGCGGCTCCGGCCCCACTCGCCGCTCCCGCGGCGGCGGGCTGCCCCAACGTCCAGGTGGTATTCGCCCGCGGAACCACCGAACCCCCGGGCCTGGGCGCGATGGGCCAGGCGTTCGTCGACGATCTCCGGGCCCGCGTCGGCCCGAAGTCGGTGGGCGTCTACCCGGTGAACTACCCCGCCAGCCCCCAGTTCTCCACCGCCGTCGAAGGCATCCGGGACGCCAGCAGCCACGTCCAGCAGATGGCGAACAACTGCCCGGGCACCCAGCTGGTGCTGGGCGGGTTCTCCCAGGGCGCGGCCGTGATGGGCTTCGTGACGACCGATCTGGTTCCCGACGGTGTCTCGCCGGCCGAGGTCCCGCGGCCGATGCCCGCCGACGTCGCGAGCCATGTGGCCGCGGTGGCGCTGCTGGGCACGCCGTCGGATCGGTTCATGAACGTGATCAAGCAGCCGGCGGTGGAAGTTGGGCCGGCCTACGAGGCCAAGACCATCGAGTTGTGCGTGCCCAACGACTTCGTCTGCTCGCAGGGCAACGACATCGCCGCGCATGCCCGTTACATCTCCGACGGCCTGGTGCTGCAGGCTGCGGACTTCGCGGCCGGCAAGCTCGCCGAGCAGCCCGAGCCGCAGCCGGTGGCCGGCTGAGGCTCGGCGTGCACCGTCAGCCGGACGGGACCAGCCGGTAGATCGCGTCGGCGTAGTCGTCGGTGACGTAGACCGCGCCGTCGGGCCCGACCACCGCGGCAACCGGCCTGCCCCAACGGGATCCGTCGGAATTCTGGAAGCCGCCCACCAGGGTCTGCTGGTCACCGAGATCGCCGTCGCGCCACGGGTAGAAGGACACCTCGGGTGGCCGCGGCGGCTGCCGGTTCCACGAGCCGTGCACGCCGATCAGGGCGCCCCGGGCGTAGGGCTCGGGCAGCGCGCCGTCGACGAAGCTCATCCCCAGCGGCGCCGAATGCGCACCCATGCTCTGCTCGACCGGCGGCAGTGCCGCACAGTCCATCTGGTCGCCGTCCGGGTTGGTCTGGACATCGCGGAGGAAGGGCAGGTCGGCCGGCGCCCCGTCGTTGTAGACGTTGTTGCAGTACGGCCAGCCCAGTTCGCGTCCGGGGGTGAGCCGGGCGATCTGCTCGGGGGGATTGTCGTCGACGTAGTCGCCGATGACCTCGCCGTAGGACGGGCCCGGCTCGGGGAAGGCGATGTTGTCGCGTCCGTTGTTCGCGGTCCAGACCGACCCGTCGGGCGCCACCGCCAGGCCGGTGCCGTTGCGCACGCCGGTGGCGAACGGCTCGGCGGGTCCGCCTCCGGGCGGCACGCGCATGATCGTCGCGCGGGGAGGTTCGGCGGTGCGGTCCTCGGCACTGATGTTTCCCGTGGAACCGATCGAGAAGTAGACCGCGCCGTCGGGACCGACCACGACGCTCTTCAACGCATGCGCGTAGGCGCCCCGTAGATCGGGGCTCTCGGCGTTCGGCAGCCCGCCCGCGACGACCCGTTGGTTCGTCGCGGCGCCGTCGGCGTAGTCGTAGGCGACGATCTGGTCGCTTTCGGCGACGTAGAGTGTGGAACCGGAGAACTGCAGGCCGTGCGGCTGCTCGAGCCCGTTGAGCAGCACCGACTCCTGCGGCCCGGCCGGGCCGGGGGAGAAGCGCAACACCCGGCCCTGGGCCGGCACCGACACCAGCAGGTTGTCGTCGGGGGTCCACACGGCCAGCCGCGGGCGGTCGGTGCGGGCCCACACCGACATCGTCCAGCCCTGCGGCACGGAGACCTCGCGGGTCTGGTCGAACGGTGCGCCGTCGAGCCCCGGGGCGGCCTCGACGGTGACCGTGCTGGTCTGCGTGGCCGGGGGCGTCGACGGGGCGGGCGCCGAGGTGCCCGGAGCTGACTGAGCCGGTGAGGGCGACGACTGCTGCGCGCCTTCGGTGCATCCGGTGATCAGCGCCGCTCCTATCAGCAGCGCCCCGGTTCGCTTATGCCGCAGTGAGTCCCGCATGCATCTCCCAGACCAGAATTTCGGCGGGCGTGGCGGCGGTCACCCGTTGTCCACCCGATGCGGTGAAGCGCACCGCGTCTCCTTCGTCGAGTCCACCGGCTCCCTCGAGCGTGATCTGACCTTGCGCGACGAACAGATGCAGATAGGGGGCCTCGGGCAACTGGACACTCTGGCCCGGCTGCAGTCGCGCGCCGTGCAGCGCGGCGTGGCGGTTGCCGATCGCGATCGCCGCGGTGTCCCCGTGCTCGGGCATCCCCGAGGCGATCGTCACCAGATTGCCGCTGAGCAGTTCGGCGTCGATCTCGAGTTGCTGATAGCCCGGCGTGATTCCCGACTCGTCGGGCATCACCCACATCTGGACGAAATGTACTGGCTCGCTGTGTGATTGTTCACCGGTCAACGTCCACGAGTCGTTCTTCTCGGAGTGCATGATGCCGGTGCCGGCCGACATCCGTTGCGCGAGTCCGGGATAGATGACCCCGGAATGGCCGGTGGAATCCTGGTGCACCAGCGATCCGCGCAGCACCCAGGTGACGATCTCCATGTCGCGGTGCGGATGGGTATCGAAGCCAGCAGCCGGTGCCACCTGATCGTCGTTGTTGACCAGCAGAAGGCCGTGGTGGGTGTTGTCGGGCTCATAGTGGTCGCCGAACGAGAACGAATGCTTGGAGTCCAGCCAGGGGATCTGGGTCCTGAGACGGTCCTGCGCGCGACGGATGTCGACGACGCTGCGGGGGCTGGTCATGGATCACTCCTCGGGAGTCTTCGCCAGCCTAGGTGGCCGACACCGCCCCCGACAACATAGATGACGTATCATCTATTCCGGGGATAGGCTGAGCCCGTGGAATGGCTCACCGACGAGCAGCAGCAGATCTGGCGCGACTACCTCGCCATGAGCAGCCGACTGCACACGGCGATGCACCGGCAGCTGCAGGCCGACTGCGATCTGTCCCTGTCGGACTACGACGTCCTGGTGGCGCTGTCCGAGCGCGGCCCGACGCGGATCAACGAACTCAGCGAGCACCTCGGGTGGGAGCAGAGCCGGCTGTCGCACCAACTGCGCCGGATGCGCGGGCGCGGGATGGTCGAGCGGGAAGGCGACCACGACGACCGGCGTGGCGCCACCGTCGCGATCACCGACGCCGGAACCGCCGCGCTGGAGGCGGCCGCACCCGGCCACGTCGAACTGGTGCGCAGCGTCGTCTTCGACGGATTGCCGCCGGACCAGCTGGGTGCGCTGGGCGCGGCACTTCGGGCCGCGTTGCGCCGGCTCGAGCGACGGCGCGCCGACCACTAGACCGCAGGCAGCGTGCCGGGCAGGCCGAACTTCGAGAACAGACCGTCCTCCTTGAACGCCACGACGTGGGTGATGCCCGCCGGATGCACGTCGAGCACGTGCAACTGGAAAGCCTCGTGCACCCCCGACGCGGGATTGCGCATGTACAGCGCCGCCATCGGCTGGCCGTTGGCCGTCGCGGTGAGGAACCGGATGTCGCCGGCCCGCTCCGCCGGGCAGTGCGTCTTCGACAGCGTGACGATCTCGACGGGCCCCTGGTACCAGCCGTCGAACGGAGGCATCTCCCACACCGCGTCGGCGGTGAACAACTCGACCAGCTGGTCGAGGTCGTAGGACTCGAATGCGGCGATATAGCGCGCCAGCAGGTCGGCGGTCTCGGGCGACTCCGGAGGCAACGGGCGATCGTCACGGCTGGGCTGCACGTCGTCGAGTTGGGCCCGGGCCCGTTGCAGCAGGCTGTTGACCGCCGCGGTCGACGTGCCGACCGCCTCGGCCACCTCCGCGGCCTTCCACTGCAGCACCTCGCGCAGCACCAGCACGGCGCGCTGCCGGGGCGGCAGATGCTGCAGCGCGGCCACGAACGCCAGCCGCACCGATTCGCGGGACTCGGCGATCACCGACGGATCCGACGGGTCCTCCCGCGGTGCGTCCGGCAGCGGCTCGAGCCAGGCGATCTCGTGACGCTCGGTGATGTCGCCGGTGGGATCGGAGGCCGGTGCCCCCAGGCCCCTCGGCAGCGGGCGGCGCTTGCGTCCCTCCAGCGAGGTCAGAGCAGTGTTGGTGGCGATCCGGTACAGCCAGGTGCGCACCGAGGACTTGCCCTCGAAGCTCCCGTACGACTTCCAGGCACGCAGATACGTCTCCTGGACCAGGTCCTCGGCATCATGCAGCGACCCGGTCATCCGGTAACAGTGTGCGAGCAGTTCCCGGCGGTATCGCTGCGCATCGGACAGGAAGGCGTCCCGGGCCCTGCCGTCGCCGACTGCAACAACACTCACGTCATGTGAGCTTACGCAGCGGCACCGACACACAGGTCCCGGCGGCGGTGCGGCCCCGATTACTCTTTCGGGAATGGCCGTGACCCACAGCGAGCACAGTTTCGACGGTGCCGGCGGCATCCACATCGTCTACGACGTGTGGACGCCGGACCCGCAGTCCGGTGCCCAACCCCGTGGCGTCGTGATCCTCGCCCACGGATACGCCGAACACGCCCGCCGCTACGACCACGTCGCGGCGCGTTTCGCGGCAGCCGGGCTGATCACCTACGCCCTGGATCACCGTGGCCACGGCCGCTCCGGGGGCAAGCGGGTGTACCTGCGTGACATCGGCGAGTACACCGGCGACTTCCACACACTGGTCGGGACCGCCGCGGCCGAGCATCCCGGACTCCCGCGCATCGTCGTCGGCCACAGCATGGGCGGGGGCATCGTGTTCACCTACGGCGTCGAGCACCCCGACGACTACCACGCCATGGTGTTGTCCGGCCCCGCCGTCGCTGCGCAGGCGTCGGTGTCAGCTCCGATGGTGGTCCTGGCCAAGGTGCTGGGCAGGATCGCTCCGGGCCTGCCCGTGGAGGACCTGCCCGCCGACGCGGTGTCCCGCGACCCGAACGTGGTCGCCGCCTACGAGAACGACCCGCTGGTCCACCACGGCAAACTGCCCGCCGGGGTCGCCCGCGCGCTCATCGGCGTCGGCGAGACCATGCCGCGGCGGGCCGCGGCGATCACCGCGCCGCTGCTGGTGGTGCACGGCGAGGCGGACAAGCTGATCCCGGTCGAGGGCAGCAGACGGCTGGTCGAGTGCGTAGGCTCCGACGACGTACACCTGAAGGTGTACCCGGGTCTGTACCACGAGGTGTTCAACGAGCCCGAACAGGACCTGGTGCTCGACGACGTCACTGCCTGGATCGAGGCGAAACTGTGAAGATCGCTGCTGCTTTGAAACCCCTTGCTGCCCTGTTGTTCTCGGTGAGTCTGCTGGTTCTCGCCGGGTGCTCGTCGGACTCGGCGCCCGACGACGGGCAATCCAGCTGGGTCGACGATCAGGTGACCTTCGAGTCCGACGGACTCACCCTGCACGGCACCTACCGGCACCGCGACGACGACCAGGCCGGGCCCGCGGCCCTGCTCATCTCCGAGAGCGGCAACACCGACCGCAACGGCGACAACCTGGTCGCCGGACCGATCGGCAACATGCGCCAGCTCGCCGAGCTGCTCTCCGAGCGCGGCGTGGCGAGTCTGCGCTACGACAAGGTCGGTACCGGCCGCACCGGGCTCGGGCCGTTCGAGAAGAACCCGAACGACGTCGTCAGCGCCGTCTACACCGCCGGAGCCAAAGCGGCCGCCCGGTTCCTGGCCGACCAGCCCGACACCGACTCCGACCAGCTGTCGGTCTACGCACTCGGCGAGGGCACCGTCCACGCGATGGCGCTGGCCGGTGACACCGCCCCCGGAGCGCCCAGGGTGCAGGCCCTGGGGCTGTTCCAGCCGCTGCCGGGCCGCTACCTCGACATCATCACCAACAGGGTCGCCGCCGACGGTTCGCCCGAGACGATCGCCGCCTGGGAGGCCGCCGTCGAACAGGTCCGCACCGACGGCACCGCGCCCGAGGAACTGCCCGACGGCCTCGGCGCGATCCTCAACCCGGGCAACACCAACGCGATCGTCGAAGCCGACAGGATCGACCCGCTGGCGCTGGCGGCCGCCATACCGCCCGACACCCGGGTGCTGCTGACCTGTTCGGACTCCGACAACCAGGCGCACTGCGACGCGATGCAACCGCTGATCGACGCACTCGGACAGACCCAGCTGACCGTGGTCGAATTCGAGGGCGTCAACCACGTGCTGCGCGACGACCCGACCGACAACATCTCCAACTACGCCTCCGGTGAACCGCTGTCCCCGCAGCTGGTCGACGCGCTCGACGCCTTCATCGGCCAGTAGTGGACCGACCTTGTGGAGCAATACCGTTGTGGGGATGAACAATGCCGGACCGGGGCGTCGTCGGTGCACATCGCCGCGGAACGTCGTAGCGGCTGCCTAGGTTCGCGGTCATGACCGACGACAAGATGCTGGCCCGGATCGCCGCGCTGCTGCGCCAGGCCGAGGGCACCGACAACCCCCACGAGGCCGAGGCGTTCATGGCCGCGGCGCAGCGGCTGGCGACGGCGACGTCGATCGACCTCGCCGTCGCACGGGCGCACGGCGACCGCCGGACCAAGGCGCAGACACCGGTGCAGCGCACCATCACCATCGGTGAGGCCGGCACCCGCGGGCTGCGCACCTACGTCCAGCTCTTCGTGCTGATCGCCGCGGCCAACGACGTCAAATGTGACATCGCGTCGAACTCGACATTCGTCTACGCCTACGGCTTCGCCGAGGACATCGACACCAGCCACACGCTCTACACCAGCCTGGTGCTGCAGATGGTGCGGTCATCGACCGACTACATCGCCTCGGGAGCGCACCGGCCCACCCCGACGATCACCGCGCGCATCAACTTCCAGCTGGCCTTCGGCGCCCGGGTCGGCAAACGGTTGGCCGATGCGCGCGAACAGGCCCAACGGGAGGCCACCAGCGGGCCGGGCAGCGCGCCGGGCACCGCAATCGCGTTGCGCAACAAGGACCTCGAACTGAAGGACTACTACCGCCAGGCCTCCCGCGCACGGGGCACCTGGCGGGCGACCAGCGCGACCGCAGGGTATTCCTCGGCGGCCCGCCAGGCCGGTGACCGGGCCGGGCGCCGGGCCCGGCTGGGCGGAGGATCCGAGCTGGCCGGGTCCCGTCGGCCGCTGGAGCGATGACCCGCGACAGCCAGCGCGCCAAGGTCTACGCCGCCGAGGAGTTCGTCCGTACGATGTTCGACCGCGCCGCCGAGCGCGGCAACCCGGCGGTCGACTTCTTCGGCACCCAACTGACACTGCCGCCGGAGGCGCGGTTCGCCTCGGCCGAGGCGGTCCAGCGCTATGCCGACGAGGTGCTGGCCGCACCGGCGGTGCGCGGCCGGTGGCCTGCGGTGCCCCCGCTGCGGGTGCGATCGCGTCGCGGCAGCGCCGCCGCGCACTACGAATGCATCGACGGTGCGGCGACCATCGCGGTACCCGACCGGAGCGCCGGATGGGCGTTACGGGAACTGGTCGTGCTGCACGAGATCGCCCACCACCTGACCGCCCAGGCAGCCGACCCGGGGCCGGCGCACGGGCCGGCGTTCGTCGCGACGTTCTGTGAGCTGACCGCCGCCGTGATGGGGCCGGAGGTGGCCCACGTGCTGCGGGTGGTGTACGCCAAGGAAGGGGTCCGGTAGACCCGGCCGGCGCGGGTACCGTCGAGCTGTGACTGGTGAACCTGATCCGGTGGCGTTGGACGAGTTGTTCACCCGCCTGCTGCACACCGAGGACGATGCGCTGCGCGCCGCTCGCGACACCGCGGCCGACGCCGGAATGCCGCCGATCGAGGTGTCCGCGCAGCACGCCAGGCTGCTCTCGCTGCTGGTGCGGATGTCGGGTGCCCGCCGGGTGCTCGAGATCGGCACCCTCGCCGGATACAGCACCATCGCACTGGCCCGCGCGGTCGGACCCGGGGGCGCCGTGGTGTCGCTGGAGTACGAACCCGCGCACGCCGAGCTCGCTCGCGCCAACCTCGACCGGGCGGGCGTGGCAGAGCGGGTCGAGGTGCTGGTCGGCACCGCGCTGGACACGCTGCCGCAGTTGCAGGACCGCGGGGAAGTGTTCGACCTGGTGTTCGTCGACGCCGACAAGGAGAACAACATCGCCTACGTCGAGTGGGCCATCGCGCTCGGGCACCCGGGCACCGTGATCGTCGTCGACAACATCGCCCGCCACGGGCGGGTGCTCGACCCGGCCCCGTCGGACGTCCAGGCCCAGGCGGTGCGCGACATGCTGGAGATGATGGGCGCGCATCCCCGGCTGGACACCGCCGCCATCCAGACCGTCGGCACCAAGGCATGGGACGGCTTCGCGGTGGCGCTGGTCGACTAGGGGCTTCGGCCGGCGGTTGGGCCGGCGGTTGGCTCGGGCCGTCCCGGGCTACTCCGCAACCGTGTGGACGGTCAGCAGGCGGATCCCCGCGCCCGCCGATGAGGTGTGGCGCCTGCTCGTGGACCCCGAGGCCTGGCCGACGTGGGGCCCCAGCGTCGCCGCCGCCCAGATCGACGGCGGTTTCCTACGGCACGGCGCCACCGGCCGGGTGTGGACACCGGTCGGGGTGCCGGTGCCGTTCACGATCTCCGAGTTCGTCCCGGGCCGCAGCTGGTCGTGGCGCGTCGCGGGGGTGCCGGCGACCGGGCACGGGGTGGAACCCGACGCGACCGGCTGCCGTGCCTGGATGAGCGCGCCGCTGTGGGCGCCGGGCTATCTGCCCGTGCTCCGGATCGCCCTCGGCCGCCTCGAACGGATGGCGTGCGGGCAACGACCGGGTTGAACCAGGCCCGACCGGGTAATCCTGCGGATCAGGACGGATCGAGCAAGGAGCGCATCATGATCGGAACCATCCTCGGAGCCATCATCGTCGGCCTCATCGTCGGTGCACTGGCCCGCCTGGTGATGCCGGGCAAGCAGAACATCGGCCTCATCATGACCATCGTGCTCGGTGCACTGGGCTCGTTCGTGGGCACCTGGATCACCTACAGCCTGGGGTACTCGAACAGCAACGGCGGCTTCGAGATCATCCCGTTCCTGGTGGGCATCATCGTCGCCGTCGTGCTGATCGCCGCCTACCTGGGCATCACCGGCCGGCGCAACTCCCGGGTGTAGGGGAGCGGCCGGGTCAGGTGCAGACCGCGCCGACTGCCGCCGACCCGACCAGCTTGGTGTACTTGGCCAGCACGCCTGCCGTGTAGCGCGGCGGCAGCGGCTCGAAACCGGCCTTGCGGGATTCGAACTCGTCGGCGTCGACCAGCACGTCGAGGGTGCCCGTGCCGACGTCGAGGCGGATCCGGTCACCGTCGCGCAGGAACGCGATCGGCCCGCCGTCGACCGCCTCGGGCGCCACGTGCCCGACGCACAGGCCGGTGGTGCCGCCGGAGAACCGGCCGTCGGTCATCAGCAGGACGTCCTTGCCCAGTCCGGCGCCCTTGATCGCGCCGGTGATGGCGAGCATCTCGCGCATCCCGGGACCACCCTTGGGACCCTCGTAGCGGATGACCACCACGTCGCCAGCGGTGATCGTGCCGTCCTCCAGCGCATCCAGGGCTGCCCGTTCACGCTCGAAAACCCTTGCGGTGCCCTCGAACACGTCGGAGTCGAAACCGGCTGACTTGACCACCGCCCCCTCGGGGGCCAGCGAACCGTGCAGGATGGTGATGCCGCCGGTGGGGTGGATCGGCTCGGACAGCGCGCGCAGCACCTTGCCGTCGGGATCCGGCGGCGCGATGTGAGCCAGGTTCTCGGCCATCGTCTGACCGGTCACCGTCAGCACATCGCCGTGCAGCAGGCCGGCATCGAGCAGGGCTTTCATCACCACCGGGACCCCGCCGATGCGGTCGACGTCGTTCATCACGTACGCCCCGAACGGTTTGACGTCGGCCAGGTGCGGAACCCGGGTACCGATGCGGGTGAAGTCCTCCAGCGAGAGCTTGACGTTGGCCTCGTAGGCGATGGCCAGCAGGTGCAGCACCGCGTTGGTGGATCCGCCGAACGCCATCACCACGGCGATGGCGTTCTCGAACGCCTCCTTGGTCAGGATGTCGCGGGCGGTGATGCCGCGGCGCAGCAGTTCGACCACGGCCATGCCGCTGCGGCGGGCGAAGCCGTCGCGACGGCGGTCGGTGGCCGGCGGGGCGGCGCTGCCCGGCAGCGACATCCCCAGCGCCTCGGCCGCACTGGCCATCGTGTTGGCGGTGTACATGCCGCCGCAGGCGCCCTCGCCCGGGCAGATCGCGCGCTCGATGGCGTCGACGTCCTCGCGTGACATCAGTCCCCGGGAGCAGGCGCCGACAGCCTCGAAGGCATCGATGATCGTGACGTCCTTCTCGGTGCCGTCGGACAGCTTGGCGCGTCCCGGCAGGATCGATCCGGCGTAGAGGAACACGCCGGCCAGGTCCAGTCGCGCGGCAGCCATCAGCATGCCCGGCAGTGACTTGTCGCAGCCGGCCAGCAGCACCGAACCGTCGAGGCGTTCGGCCTGCATCACGGTCTCGACGCTGTCGGCGATGATCTCGCGTGACACCAGTGAGAAGTGCATCCCCTCGTGGCCCATCGAGATGCCGTCGGAGACCGAGATGGTGCCGAATTCCATCGGGTAGCCACCCGCCTCGAACACCCCCTCCTTGACCGCCTTGGCCAGCCGGTCCAGCGACAGGTTGCACGGGGTGATCTCGTTCCACGACGACGCGACGCCGATCTGTGGTTTGGCGAAATCCTCGTCGCCCATGCCCACCGCACGCAGCATGCCCCGGGCGGCGGCTCTTTCGAGTCCGTCGGTGACGTCGCGGCTACGGGGCTTGATGTCTGGCTGCGAACCGGGATCTGAGGGCATCCGTCGATTATGCGCCCGCTGGTTTGGCCCGGCCAAACCGCTACTGATACCCCACTGGGGTACAAGTACCCTGGTGTTCGTGAGTTCGTTCCCCAGACGTGCGGCCGCGGTGTTCACGGCGTGCGCCGCCGTGCTCGCGCTGGCCGGGTGCGGCAGCGACGCACCACCGGCCGAGACCGCCCAGGCCGACGACCTGCAGCTGGAGACGCCGGTGATCGACGGTGAGCCCGCCGGCTACAACACCGCGGACGTCGTGTTCGCCAGCTCCATGGTGCCGCACCACAAGCAGGCCGTGGAGCTGGCGACGATGGCGCCCGAACACACCGACAACCCGGAGCTGTTGGCGGTCGCCGACCAGATCACCGCCACCCAGGTGCCCGAGATCAACATCCTCAACGTCTTCCTGGTGCAGTGGAACGAGAACCCGGAGATCGGCAGCGGTGGTGATACCGGGCACGAGCAGTCGACGCAGGGCCCCATGCCGGGGATGGTCGACGATGCGACGGTCGCGCGGCTCGAGTCGTTGGACGGCGCTGAGTTCGACAGACTGTGGCTGGAATCGATGATCAGCCAACACCAGGGTGCGATCCAGATGGCCGAGGCCGAGGTCGCCGACGGCCAGAACGTCGACGCCGTGGCGATGGCCGAGATGATGGTGACCACCCAGCAAGCCGAGATCGAGCAGATGCGACAGATTCTGGAGGGCGCCGGGCCGTGAGCGATAACGAGGTGGACAGCGACAACCAGGCGGACACTGCGCCGGGCGCCCGTGGCTACTCGGCGCAGAAGGACAACTACGCCAAGCGGTTGCGCCGGATCGAGGGCCAGGTCCGGGGCATCGCCAAGATGATCGACGAGGACAAGTACTGCATCGACGTCCTCACCCAGATCAGCGCGGTCAACAGCGCGCTGCAGTCGGTCGCGCTGGGCCTGCTCGACGAGCATCTGAGCCACTGCGTCTCCCACGCGGTGGCCAACGGCGGCGCGGAAGCCGACGCCAAGCTGGCCGAAGCCTCGGCCGCCATCGCCCGCCTCGTGCGGTCCTGAACACCGGCGACGCCGGTATCAGCTCGTCGAGTCCGGCGGGTCCGGGTCGCCGCGCAGCAGCTCGTCGGGGTGATGGGCGTGGTTGACGCGGAACGGGTGCTCACCGTCTGTCCAGGCCAGGCGACCGTTGCGGACTTCGGCGGCGTAGTGGCCCTTGGTGAGCAGGGCGTGGTCCGGTCCGCAGGCGAAGAACAACGCGTCGGCGTCGGTGCGGCCGGCCGGCGCCCACTCGGGGCTGTGGTGGACTTCGCTGTGGTAGCCCGGTTCGAGGCAGTCGGGCCGGGTGCAGCCGCCGTCGCGCGCATAGCAGATGATCCGCTGGTCGGTGGTGGCGACGCGGGTCTGTCGGCCCAGGTACAGGGGGCGTTCGCTGTGCTCGTCGAAGACCGCGAGGTAGTGGATCGAGCCGGTGGCCATCCGGATCAGGTCGCGCATCGGTAGTGCGCTGCCGCCGCCGGTGCGCGCCGGCGCGGGCATCGGGATGGCGGGGTTGGTCACGGCGTGGGCTGCCTGGTCGAGTTCGGCCAGGGTGGTGCGCACGATGACGGTGACCGGGTGCCCCCGGTGGGCGCCCATCTGGCCGGAGGCGATCGCGGTCTTCAGGCCGAGTTTGACCCCGTCGTGGCGGCGTTGGGTCATGGTGCGTTCGTCGCGGGTGGCCTCGACGGTGCCGTCGGGCAGGTGCCTGCCCGGGCGGACGGCGGCGGTGAGCGCTTCGAGATAGGCGCGGGTCTCGGGATCTATCCAGCCCGAAAGTTTCGACATCCCGTCGGAACCCTGGGTACCCAGCTGTAGCCCGCGGCGGCGGGCACGGTCGGATTCGTCGAAGTGGCCGTCGGGGTTGAACAGGTCATCGAGATGGGTGCCGAGTTCGGCGACGAAATCGGCGTCGTGCCTGGTGGCTGCGTCGACCAGGGCGGTTTCGGCCTCGGCGCGGTCCTGGACGGACACGCAGGACGGCAGCCGGTCGAGGGTCTTGGTGATCTCGGCGAGATGGTCGTCGCCGATCGTGCCGGACTCGACCGCCTCGGCGGCCACCGGTAGCAGCGGCGCCAGCGGGGGACCGGTCAGCCGGCGGCGGGGCCGGATGCGCACGGCGGCCTTGGCTCGGCGTTTGACCTCGCGGGTCGGGATGCGCAGCCGTCCGGCCAGCCGCTGGACCAGATCCGGCATCGGGTCGGTCTCGTCGGGGGGATCCACCAACTCGGCGAGCATCCGATACATCAGGCCGCGATTGGTGCGGTGCTGGGTCTCCAGCCGGGCGGCCAGGTGGGCGCGGAACCCGCTGCCCACCGACTCGGAGGACACCGCCCGCAGCTCGGCGTGGGCCGCGTCGACCGCATCCAGGGCCGCGTCGAGCCGGCGGCGCGCCGCCTCAGCGGTGACGAGGGAACCCATGAACTCACGCTATCGAACAAATATTCGATTCGACGGTGCGCGATCAGCGGCCCTCGTCCAACCTGTGGAGGAATCCGCGATGGGGGACAACTCGCTCAGTCGCCCAGCGCGTCCTCGATCCGCTGCACCTTGGCGCTCAGCTGACCGGTGAAACCGGGGCGGATGTCGGCCTTGAGCACCAGGCTGACCCGGGGTGACACCGCGGCGACGGCGTCGACGGCCCGCTTCACCACCGCCATCACCTCGTCCCACTCCCCTTCGATGTTGGTGAACATCGCATTCGTCTCGTTCGGCAGGCCCGAGGCGCGCACCACCCGGACCGCCTCGGCCACCGCGGCGCTGACGCCCCCGGTCTCGTCGCCACCGGTGGGACTGATGCTGAACGCGACGATCATGCGCCGAGCGTACGGTGTCGTCGCAGCTGTAACGTTCGCGCCCGCTGGGACGATAGAAACCCCAGTTCAAGCCCTATATCAGCGGAGGCTGGCAACCCGCTGTGCCACACTGGGGTGAAATGCGAATCGGGAGGTAAACGCATGCGGCTGCGAAATCGAAGCCGGCTGTTCGCGATGGCGGCGTCGGCCGTCCTGCTCGGCGGACTGGCTCTGACCGCGCCGCCGGCGCTGGCACAGCCCGCGCCGGCAC
>NZ_JBSWXU010000139.1:0-13908 GCF_056160785.1 Mycobacterium sp. ABE4_509
ACGCTTCCGGTGCCGCAGGCCAGGTCGACCACGTCGGCGCCAGCGAGCGGGCGCCGCCGGGCGACGGCGTCGAGCAGCTGTTCGGCGATGGGGGCGATGCGTTCTCCGACGGCGTCGTAGCGGCCGGCGGACCAGAGAGACGGGGGCACCGCACCAGCGTGCCACCTTTGAGTCCGCGAACGTGAGTTCCCTGTCGCTGGACCGCGACGGACGCTACAGGGAATGCACGTTCGCGAGCACTCAGCGCGGGGTGTAGCCCGGCGGGTTGGCGCTCTCGACCCACAGGTCGACGCCCAGATCCGAGCCGGGCACACAGTCGTACACCGACAGGTCGGTCACCCCGGACTCGACCAGCACGTCCTCGCACAGCAGCGTGTGACCGGTGTAGTCGGCCGGCTTGGACAACACCACGTAGGCGGCATCGGAATACACCTCGGGCTTGCGTGCGCGCGCCATCGACTCATCGCCGCCGAGCAGGTTCTGCACCGCCGCGGTGGCCACCATGGTGCGCGGCCACAGCGTGTTCGACGCGATCCCGACTCCGCGCATCTCTTCGGCGATGCCCAACGCGCACAGGGTCATCCCGTACTTCGCCATCATGTACGGGGCGGGTTTGAGCCACTTGGGCTCCAGCAGCACCGGCGGCGACAGCGTCAGGATGTGCGGGTTCTCCCGCCCCTTCATGTGCGGGATGCAGGCCTGCGACACCGCATAGGTGCCCCGCACCTGGATGCCGTTCATCAGGTCGAACCGTTTGAGCGGCACATCCTCGATAGATCCCAGGTTGATCGCCGAGGCGTTGTTCACGCAGATGTCGATGCCGCCGAACTGCTCGACGGTCTTGGCCACGGCCGCGGCCACCGAGTCGCCGTCGCGGATGTCGCCGACGATCGGCAGCGCCTGGCCGCCGACCTCCTCGATCTCCTTGGCCGCCGTGTAGACGGTGCCCTCCAGTTTCGGGTGCGGTTCGGCGGTCTTGGCGACCAGTGCGATGTTGGCGCCGTCGGCGGCCACCCGTTTGGCGATCGCCAGCCCGATACCGCGGCTGGCCCCCGAGATGAACATGGTCTTTCCCGCGAACGACATGGGGCCCACCCTAGACGGCGCGGATGTCGGCGGTGACCGCCTTGGTCAGCCGCACCAGATCCCCAGGATCCAGCGAGATGTCCCAGCCCCGTTTTCCGGCGCTGCACAGCACCCGGTCCCAGTGCAGCGCAGAGGAGTCCACGACGGTCGGCAGCGGCTTGCGCTGCCCCAGCGGTGAGATGCCACCCACGACGTAGCCGCTGGACCGCTGTGCCGCCGCCGGATCGGCCATGGTCGCCTTGGGTGCCCCGAGAGCCGCTGCGGCGGCCTTGAGCGACAGCTTGGCGGGCGCCGGCAGCACCGCGACCGCCAGCCCCGTGGGCAACGCGACCACGAGGGTCTTGAAGATCTGCTCGGGCTGAACTCCCTCGGCTTCGGCGAGCGCGGCGACGGCCTCCTCGCCGAACGACTCGGCCCGCGGGTCGTGCGTGTACTGGACCACGGTGTGCGGGGCGCCGGCAGCCACCAGGGCCGCGATCGCCGGGGTTGCTGCTCGCGCCACCGGCACAGATTAGGTTCGGCGCGGCCCGGTGCGCCAGGTGATTCTTGCGGGATCGTCGGTTCCGGTTCGGGCCAGCCGGCGGTAGGTGCGGACCCCGATCCCCAGGACCGCCACCGCGAGCGCTCCGTTGAGCGCGGCCAGCGCGAGCACCGCCCGGCCGGTGTGCCGGGCGGCCGGTAGGTAGCCGTCCAGGAACGTGCCCGGTGCACCGGCAGCGATGAGGTGCACATCGGCCAGCCCCGTGTGCGACGTCGCGCCGCCGCCCAGGCCGCCCTGCAGCACACCCCAGACCACCACCCGGTCACCGCGGCGCAACACGCAGTCGCCGGACCCGGCGTCCTCGTCTCGTCCCGTCGGCCAGTTCCACGCCTGGGTCCCCGAACCGATGCCGTCGACCACGATGGGCGGTCCGCCCGGGAAATCGACCAGGTAGCTGCCGGGCAGCCGGTTGCCGGGCAGCGGGAGGTGTTGTGAGCCGACGGCCAGGCAGGAGTGGGCCGCCACCACGTCGTGCGGCTCGTCCAGGGTGGGGCTGCGCTCACTGATGACCCCGTCCAGCAGCACCGCGCCCGGTGTCTGCGGAGCGTCCCGCCAGGCGATGAACGCGTCACGGTCACGCAGCACCGGCAGCTCTCCCACCTGCATCTCATCGGCCGCTGGCAGCGCGAGGAACAGGCCCGCCGCGCCGTACATCGCTGCCAGCGCGGCGCACGCCACCAGGGCGCCGTGCCGGTCGTGCCGGCTCACCAGCCGGGGCAGGCCGAAGGTGACGAGCAGCACCGCCAGTACCGACAGGATCACGGTGGCGACCAGGATCCGGGCGGCCCAACCGAGCAGATCGGGTGCCACGTCGCCGGTCGCCGGCACGGCCAGGAGCAAGGCCGGTGCGGTGGCGAGTACCAGCAGGCACAGCATGCCCGCGCGCCGGCGCCACCGGTAGGCCAATCCGGCGACGACCGCGGCCAGTCCGGCCCACGCCAGGGCCAGGGTCATGACCGGCTGACCGCGCCGCGACAGCGCAGGCCCAGGTTGACGAACGCGTCGGCGGTCTCGACCGAGTCGAGCACGTCGGCGCGGACCCGCACCGACAGCCCGGATGCGTCGATCGTCAGCACCGGCTGCTCGTCTTCGTCGTCGAACTTCGCGCACCAGTCGCCGACCGCGTCGGCCACCGCCCGCAGGGTGCCGGTCGGCCCGATCCCGTCGGTCGCGAACACCAGCAGCCGGTCGTCCATGGCGGGCAGCGGCTGCAGCGGGCGGCCTCCGGTGACGTGGTCGATGCCCAGGAATCGGGTCATCCACGGGGATGCGCCGCCGATCAGGTCGGCGGCCAGCTCGCGTAGTTCCGGCGGCGGTGCCGGGCCGACGACCAGCACCGGGCCCAGCGTCGCGGGTGTCGGGCAGGTCCAGATGCTGGTGACGATCTGGGTGCTCGGCGGGGTGTGCTGGGGGGACCCGGACCGGGTCATGGTCAGCTTCCAGTCGCCGGTGACCGGGATGACGACGGTGTCGTCCCCGCTGGTGCTGGTGAGCCAGCCGCGCTGCTGCAGAGCCGAATGGAACAAGGCACGTCTGCGCAGCCACCACGCCAGCGTCGTGGCGACGACGAGCACTGTGGCGGCGGCGACGACCAGGGTGGTTGACACGTCCATCGGCACAGTGAGTATTCCCGACGGGCGCTGCATCCGCCCCCGCTACCACGCAGGCCGGGGAACAACCGCGCGGGTGCCCGCTGTTGTGTCACACCAGTAGTGGCCCGACCGCGAGGCCGGCCACCGCCCGTAGTCGGTGTCTACCTCTAGGATCGTGGGAAGGGGATTTTCGGTGCCAGTGTTGACAGCGCTGCCCATGGAGGCCCCAAGGCGTCCGGTGGATCTACCGGAGCTGTTTGGTGACGCCGCTACAGAAGGGACGGTGCTCCCCACGATGACCGACACCGATGGGGTCGCCTCGAAGAGCGCTCTCGAGGGACAGACAGACGCGGACGGCCGGGCCGGGCATGAGGAAACCGATGCCGAGCTGACCGCCCGCTTCGAGCGGGACGCGATCCCGCTGCTCGACCAGCTCTACGGCGGTGCGCTGCGGATGACGCGCAACCCCGCCGATGCCGAGGACCTGCTGCAGGAAACGATGGTCAAGGCCTATTCGGGGTTCCGGTCGTTCCGGGAGGGAACCAACCTCAAGGCGTGGTTGTACCGGATCCTGACCAACACCTACATCAACAGCTACCGCAAGAAACAGCGTCAGCCCGCGGAGTATCCCACCGAGGAGATCACCGACTGGCAGCTGGCGGCCAACGCCGAGCACTCGTCGACCGGGCTGCGGTCGGCGGAGGTGGAGGCGCTGGAGCTGCTACCCGACAGTGAGATCAAAGAAGCCCTGCAGGCTCTGCCCGAGGAGTTCCGGATGGCGGTGTACTACGCCGACGTCGAGGGCTTCCCCTACAAGGAGATCGCCGAGATCATGGACACCCCGATCGGAACGGTGATGTCGCGGCTGCACCGCGGCAGGCGCCAACTACGTGAGCTGTTGGGCGATGTGGCCCGCGACCGTGGCTTCATTCGGGGTCAGGACGCTCCCGAGGAGGTTTCGTCATGAGCGGCAGCGAGAACACCCCGGGCGCTTCGGAATCGTCCATGCCCTCCACGTCCTCAGGTGTCGCGGACTCCGAGGAGCGCTGGACCCCGCCCGTCGGACCGGTGGACCCCGAACATCCCGAGTGCGCCGCGGTGATCGCCGAGGTGTGGACGCTGCTCGACGGTGAGTGCACCGTCGAGACGCGCGACCGGCTGCGCCGGCACCTCGAGGAATGTCCCAGCTGCCTGCGCCACTACGGGATCGAAGAGCGGGTGAAGAAGTTGATCGCCGTCAAGTGCAGCGGCGAACGTGCGCCCGACGGGCTGCGGGAGCGGCTGCGCATCGAGATCAGCCGCACCACGATCATCCGCCGCTGAGTCACCGCCAGCGAGTCACCCGCAGAGAGTCACCGGCAAAGACTGACCGGTAACGAAGAACCGCCCGGCTTCGTCGAAGCTCGGGCGGTTCGCCTGTTTCCGGCGCGAGACCGGACGGTCAGGAATTGGGTCGCTTGCCGTGGTTGGCCTTGCTGTACTTGCGGTCGCGCTTCTTCCGGCCTCGCTTGGCCATCATGTACCTCCGAAGGGTCGTTCGTGGGTGCCCGTCTGTCCGGGCGTTGTCCACCATTGTCTCACGGGCCGGTTGATGCTCCGTCCACAGTGCCGTGTGGTTCGATAGACGCGACATACCGGCAGCAGTTCAGTTGAGTGGGGTGAAGATGGCCGAGGACGTTCGCGCGGAGATCGTGGCCAGTGTGCTCGAGGTCGTGGTCCACGAGGGCGATCAGATCGGTGAAGGCGACACCCTGGTGCTGCTCGAGTCGATGAAGATGGAGATCCCGGTGCTCGCCGAGGTCGCCGGCACCGTCAGCAAGGTCAGCGTGGCCGTCGGCGATGTGATCCAGGCCGGCGACCTGATCGCCGTCATCAGCTAGGGCCGCGTGGTTCAGACCTCGACGGCGGCACCGGCGTTCCGGTAAGCCATGTCCACCCTCGGTGACCTGCTCGCCGAGCACACCGTGCTGCCCGGAAACGCCGTCGACCACCTGCACGCGGTCGTCGGTGAGTGGCAGCTGCTGGCGGACCTGTCGTTCGCCGACTATCTGATGTGGGTGCGCCGCGACGACGGGATGCTGGTCTGCGTGGCCCAGGTGCGGCCCAACACCGCCCCGACGGTGATGCTGGCCGACTCGGTCGGAACGGTCGCCACGCCCGACGACCACCCGATCGTGGCCGCGGCGTTCGACTCGGGCGTCATCGGTGCCTCCACCGTCCAGGGCGGCGACGGTTCTCCCGGCATCCGGGTGGAGGCGGTGCCGGTGCGCTACAAGACCGACGTGGTCGCCGCGCTGACCCATCAGACCTCGCTGGCACCCAGGCAGGCCAGCCCGCTGGAAACCGCGTATGTGGCGTGCGCGGTGGACCTGCTGCACATGCTCTCCGAGGGAACCTTCCCCAACGTGGGCGATCTGGCGATGTCCCGGTCGAGTCCGCGCGCCGGCGACGGGTTCATCCGCCTCGACGAGACCGGTGGGGTCACCTTCGCCAGCCCGAACGCGATCTCGGCGCTGCACCGGATGGGGTTGACCGCCGAACTCGAGGGCCGCAACCTGGTCAGCGTCACCCGGCCGTTGATCTCCGATCCGTTCGAGGCCCAAGAGCTGGCCAACCACGTCCGTGACTCGCTGTCGGGTGGGTCGAGCATGCGGATGGAGGTCGACGCCGGCGGCGCGGCGGTCCTGCTGCGCACGCTTCCGCTGGTCGTTCACGGCGCCGGGGTGGGCGCGGCGGTACTGATCCGCGACGTCACCGAGGTCAAACGCCGGGACCGGGCGTTGCTGTCCAAGGACGCGACCATCCGGGAGATCCATCACCGGGTGAAGAACAACCTGCAGACCGTCGCCGCCCTGCTGCGGCTGCAGGCGCGCCGGACCAGCAATCCCGAAGGGCGTGAGGCACTCATCGAATCGGTGCGCCGGGTGTCCTCGATCGCGCTGGTGCACGACGCGCTGTCGATGTCGGTCGACGAAGAGGTCAATCTCGATGAGGTCGTCGACCGGATCCTGCCGATCATGAACGACGTCGCCACCCCCGAGATCTCCGAGGCCCCCATCCGGATCAACCGGGTGGGGGAGCTGGGGGTGCTCGACGCCGACCGCGCCACGGCACTGATCATGGTGATCACCGAGTTGGTGCAGAACGCCATCGAGCACGCCTTCGAAGACCCGGCCAACGCGCACGGCTGTGTGACCATCCGCGCCGAACGATCGGCACGCTGGCTCGACGTCGTGATCAACGACGACGGGCGGGGGCTGCCGGAGGGCTTCAGCCTGGAGAAATCCGACCGGCTCGGGCTGCAGATCGTGCGGACCCTGGTCGCCGCCGAACTCGACGGCTCGCTGGGCATGCACGACGCTCCGAGCGGCGGCACCGATGTGATCCTGCGGGTCCCGGTCGGCCGCCGTCCGCGGGGCGGACAGTTCTGAGGGGTCCGCGGGGCGGACAGTTCTGAGAGGTCCGCGGGGCGGACAGTTCTGACTTCGCCTCGCGGACGAGCCAATACCGCCGCGGTCCGGCGGCACCACGGGCGCGAATTCGCCGTCCGGAATTCGCGCCGGAAATCGAATTCACAAAACTAACGGCCCCGACCATTGGTCGGGGCCGTCGGCTCGGTGTGCCGGTTTGGTCTATCAGACCCCTGTGCGTGCCTTGGTGCGCGCGTTGCGACGCTTGAGGGCACGACGCTCGTCCTCGCTCATGCCGCCCCACACGCCGGCGTCCTGACCTGAGTCCAATGCCCAGCTCAAGCACTCCGCGGTGACCGGGCAGCGAGCACAGACGAGCTTTGCGTCAGCGATCTGAGCCAGTGCCGGACCGCTGTTTCCCACCGGGAAGAACAGTTCCGGATCCTCGTCGCGACAGACCGCCTTGTGGCGCCAATCCATGAGTCATACTCCTTGTCATGTGCGCAGCAATGCGCACGAGCTTTACTTCGGCTGTTAACGCAAGCGCACCGAATGTTTCTGCGCTGTTGCATCCGATGCTTTCACAGGCTGAACAGATGTCAATAGAACTTCGTTAACACGTGGGCAATGTCACTGCTAGGGCCTGTTACCGGTTGCCTAACACGTTTGTACTAGTCTTAAACCACCTGCGCTCTAATTCACGCCTGTGAGTTAGCTGACTCTAAGCGTTTGCCCAGTTCAAGGCCCTTATTTCGAAGGTTCGGCCGGTGGGGCGACCACGGCGAGGGCGTCGGGCACGGCGGTGAAGCGCAGCGAGTCCCGCTCGCCGATGTAATCGCCGTCGATCTGGCATGCCACCGGGGTGTCGCTGGTCACCGTCAGCCAGGGCAGGTTGTCGTCGCGGACCAGGTGCCGCGCCTCGAGCCGGGGCTTGCGCGAGATCATCTGCTGCACCAACCCCAGGTTGGCCCACACGTTCATGCTGGTGGTCGCGAAGACGCCGAGGCCCGTCTCGAACGTGGTGCCCGGGTTCGTCCACACCGGGCGGTTGTTGGCGTACGTCCAGGGGCTGGAGTTGGACACGAACGCGAAGTGCACGCCGGTGATCGGCTCACGGCCGGGTAGCTGCACCGTCAGGTGGGGCTCCCGGCGTGCGCTGGCCAGCACCTCGCGGATCGCCACCCGGATGTAGCGCGACGCGGTGACCTTGCGCCCCTTGTCGCGTTGCGCCTCCACCGCGGCGACCACGTCGCCGTCGACACCCATCCCGGCGGTGAACACCGCCCACCGCTCGCCGCAGTCCATCAACCCGATGCGGCGCCACGCCGCGCCGCGCCGGTACTCGCCGAGCAGGTCGACCAGCTGATTGGTGGCCTCGATCGGGTCGGGGCTGATACCCAGCGCCCGGGCGAACACGTTGGCCGAACCGCCGGGCACCACCCCGACCGCGGGGCCGCGCACGCCCGGGCCGAGTGCGCCGCGGATGCCGTTGACGACCTCGTTCACCGTGCCGTCACCGCCGTGCACGATCACCACGTCGACCCCGTCCGCGGTGGCCTGCTCGGCGATCTCGATCGCATGGCCGCGGTGGTCGGTGTGTTCGACGGTCAGCCGGGTGCGGCTTTCCAGCGCGTGTGCCAGCAGATCGCGCCCCGCGGGTGTCGTCGATGTCGCATTCGGGTTCACGATCAGCACGGCGCGCACGATGGCTCAGCCTAACGGGGCTCCGGTGAACGCCGGACAACGGCCGATGCCGCGGATCGATCGCCGGCATGAACACATATCAGGACAATGGAATATGTCCGCAGACGACGAGTGAACTCCAGTGGCAGATGACCGTGGTTCCCGAAGGCACCGTGCTGACCTGCGCCCACGACGGGTGCGGATGCCGCGTTCTGGTGCAGTCCGAATGTCACTGCCCGGGCGCCGGGCAGTCCTATGTGTGTGCCTGCGGCACCGAGATGGTGCCGGTCGACAAGTAGCCGGCACAGCCGGCGTTGTCGGCGACGGACACCTGCGCAGGGTCGGCGCCGGTACCGTACAACGGTGACCGAACGCCGACTGCTGCTCGTCAACGGGCCGAACCTCAACCTGCTGGGCACCCGCCAACCCGAGGTGTACGGCACCACCACGCTGGCCCAAATCGAGGCCAGGGTCGCCGAGGTGGCCGCGGAGGCGGGGCTGCAGGTCCGCACCGTGCAGAGCAACCACGAGGGCGCGCTCGTCGACGCCATTCACGCCGCGGCGGCCGACTGCGCCGGCATCGTCATCAACCCCGCCGCCTACAGCCACACCTCCGTCGCGATCGCCGATGCGCTGCGTTCGGTCGGGTTGCCGGTCGCCGAGGTGCACCTGAGCAACATCCACGCCCGCGAGCAGTTCCGGCACCATTCCTATGTGTCGGCGGTCGCCGAGACGGTCATCGCCGGCGCCGGCCCGCTGGGCTACGAGCTGGCGGTGCGCTACCTGGCCGACAGGCTGGCCGGCTGATGCCTCGCGGGCTGCGCATCGCCGGCGCCATCGCCGCGACCGAGGGTGTGCTCGGTCTGGTGATGGCCGTCGTGTTGGTGGTGCGCGAACTGGCCGGCCACCACGAGGACGCGATCAGCGGCTACGGCACCGCCGCGTGGTTCGCGATCATGGGCTCCGGGGTGGCGGCCGCGGGCTGGGCGTTGTGGACCGGGCGGCGTTGGGGTCGCGGTATCGCGGTGTTCGCCAACCTGCTGCTGCTCGGCGTCGCCTGGTACGTGTTCACCTCCGGCCAGGTGCGCTACGCGGTGGTGGTGGGGGCCGCGTCGATCACGGTGCTGGCTCTGTTGTTCAGCCCGTCGGTGGTGGGCTGGCTGGCTCAGCCGGATTCGGCCGCCAACGCCGACAGACGCGGACCGGACACCCGGTAGGTGATCCACTCGCTCTGCGGTGTGCCGCCGACGCCGTCGTAGAGCGCGATCGCGTTGACGTTCCAGTCCAGCACCGCCCAGCTCAGCCGCGAGTAGCCGTGGTCGACGCATTCCCGGGCCAGCGCGGCCAGCAGCCGCCGCGCCAGGCCCCGCCGGCGGAACTGCGGGCGCACGAACAGATCCTCCAGGTAGATGCCGGGCACACCGTCCCAGGTGGAGAAGTTCAGGAACCACAGTGCTGCGGCCGCGGCCTGTCCGTCCACCTCGGCGACATGCGCGTGCACCGTCGGTTGCGGCCCGAAAAGCGCGTTCCGCAATTGGGTTTCGGTCACGGTGCAGTCGGCCGCCGCATGTTCGAACTCGGCCAGCTCGTGAACCATCGCGGTCAGTTCGGCCACGTCGCCGTCGCGGGCGGGGCGGATGACGGCGTCGCTGTCGGTCATGGTGCTACTCCCAGTGCGGACAGTATCGTCCGGAATTTCGCGGTGGTCTCGGCGACCTCGTCGTCGGGGTCGGATTCGGCGACGATCCCGCCGCCGGAGTGGGCCACCGCGGTGCGCCGGTCGGCGGACAGCTGCGCGCAGCGGATCGACACCACCCAGCGGCCGTCACCGCGCTGATCGCACCAGCCCACGGTGCCGGCGTAGAACCCGCGATCGCCCTCGATCTCGTCGATCAGCGCGGTCGCCGCTGCCGTGGGCGACCCCCCGACCGCCGGTGTCGGATGCAGTGCCACCGCGAGATCCAATGCAGTGGTCGATTTTTCGCGGAGACGTCCGGAGATGGGGGTGTAGAGATGCCAGACCGCTGCGGTCTTGGACAGCTGCGGGCGCTCGGCGATCTCGAGATCGGTGCACAGCGGGTCGAGTGCCTCGGCCAACGCGTCGACCACCAACTGGTGTTCGTGGCGGTTCTTCGCCGAGTCGGCCAGCGCGGCCCCGCTGGCCGCGTCCTCGTCGGGATCGGGCAGCCGCGGAGCAGATCCGGCGAACGGCCGGCACAGTACCCGGTCTCCGTGCCGGGCGACCAGCAACTCGGGGCTGGCGCCCAGCAGCACGGTGCCGGAACAGCCCTCGCCGGCCGCCGACAGGTCGACCAGATACTTGGTGGCCTGTGCGTCGTCGGCAGCCAGCCGCAACAGCACCGTGCGGGCGTCCAGCGGGCCGTCGGCGCTGCACCGCAGCGCCCGCGCCAGCACCACCTTGTGCAACGGATCGGCCGGATCACGCAGCCGCGAAAGCGCGGCGGCGACCCGGTCGCGGTGCACTTCGGCCTCGGGCAGCATCTCGGCGATGCTGACCGTCGGCAGCTCGCGGCTCGGCCACGCCGGCAGCGTGTCAGTGAACCGCACCGCCTGCGGACGGATCAGCGCTGCCGGCCGGGCCGTGTCGAAAGGCAAGGCGCCCAACACGATCGGTGCGCTGTGCGAGGCCAGTGCGGCGCGGGCTTCGCCGATCTGGCTGAAGGCGGTGTGCACACCGTCGGCGACCACGGCGCCGTCGGGGCCGGCCAGCACGAACGTCGGTTCGCGGGTCACGCCGGTGTGGCCGGGTTGGGGTGGCCCGTCAAACCCAGCGCGGCGAGCTGGCGCACCCCGTGCTCGAATCCGCACACCGCGATCGACACCGCCGGCATCGCGAACCGGATGCCCTCGTAGACGGGTTGTTCGATCCAGCGGGTGATCACCGCACGGGAGAAGTGGCCGTGCCCGACGAACACCACGTCGCGGGACTGCAGGTGTTCCAGCGCCATCGCGATGGCCTGGTCGGCACGCTGGCACACCTGCGCCGAGGTCTCCCCGCCGGGGCACCCGTGCGTCCACACCAGCCAGTTGGGCACCGCCCGGCGGATCTCCACGGTCGTGGTGCCCTCGTAGTCGCCGTAATCCCATTCGCTGATCAGCGGATTGATCTCGTCGACGGTCAGGCCGGCCAACTCGGCGGTGGTCCGGGCGCGTACCCGCGGGCTGCTGACCACGAACGGGTTGTCGAGTTGCATCTGGCGCAGTGTGTCGGCGGCCGCCTGGGCCTGCTCGCGGCCGTGCGGAGTCAGTTCGAGTTCGGTGCGGCTGGTGTGCTTGCCGGACTTCGACCACTCCGTCTCGCCGTGACGGAGCAGGATCAGCCGGTGCTCGGTGAGGCCCACAGGGTCCGATTCTGCCGCACGGTGCGTCCCGACAGGGGTGTGCGGGTCAAACAAGATCGGGTACACCGGGGATCATGACAGGATGGGAAGCGTGACGCGGGTACTTGCTGTCGCCAATCAAAAGGGTGGGGTCGCCAAAACCACAACGGTGGCGTCGTTGGGTGCGGCAATGGTGGAGATGGGTAAACGGGTGCTGCTCGTCGACCTGGATCCGCAGGGTTGTCTGACGTTCTCGTTGGGTCAGGACCCGGACAAGCTGGCGGTTTCGGTGCACGAAGTGCTGCTCGGCGACGTCGAGCCCGATGCCGCGTTGGTCAGTACGGCGGAGGGAATGACCCTGCTGCCCGCCAACATCGACCTGGCCGGTGCCGAGGCGATGCTGCTGATGCGGGCGGGCCGGGAGTATGCGCTCAAGCGCGCGCTGGCCAAGGTGAACAACGACTTTGATGTGGTGATCATCGACTGTCCGCCGTCACTGGGGGTGTTGACGCTCAACGGTCTGACCGCCGCCGACGCGGTGATGGTGCCGCTGCAGTGCGAGACGCTGGCGCACCGCGGTGTCGGCCAGTTCCTGCGCACCATCAACGACGTGCAGCAGATCACCAATCCCGACCTGTCGCTGCTCGGCGCGCTGCCGACGCTGTACGACTCGCGGACCACGCACAGCCGCGACGTGCTGCTCGACGTGGCCGACCGCTATTCGCTTCCGGTGATCGCGCCGCCGATCCCGCGCACCGTGCGCTTCGCCGAGGCCAGCGCGTCGGGGTCGTCGGTGCTGACCGGGCGCAAGAACAAGGGCGCGATGGCTTACCGGGAACTGGCCGACGCGCTGCTCAGGCACTGGAAGAACGGCAAGGCGCTGCCGACGTTCACCCCCGACGTCTGACGGGCCCGACCTCGCCGAAATGGCATTCCGGCCGCGAAAGTGCGAGAGCAGCGCTGCTGGAATGCCATTTCGGCGCCGGATCAGCGCAGGGCGACCAGGTCGTCGCCGCGCTGCTCGAGCACCGTCGACCCCGCCACCGCAGGCACCACCGGGCCGTCGAGCGCGGGTCGGGACACCGGGATGTGTTTCTCCCCGTCGCCGGTTGCCGGGTCGAACACGTCGTAGCCGCCGCTGACCGGGACCAGCAGCTTGCCGGCCATGGTCGTCGCCGGACCGACCGGGGCGCCCCGCCCCGCCTCGTCCGGCGCGCCGGCCACGGTGTATTTGTACTGAAGGTCGTTGGCCGAGAACACCATCACCGTCTCACCGGTCCACCAGGTGATCAGGTCACCGGCGCGGCTGGTGGCCGACTCGGCCACCGGAACCCCGCTGACCACGGTGCTGTCGGTGACCACCCCCGTCTCGTCGACGATGTCGACGCGGGGTTTGGGGGTCGGCACGTAGACCGCGGTCAAGGTGTCGGCGACCGCCACCACCCGGGCCCCGGTCCCGTCACCGACACCGCGCTGCTGGGCGTACTTCACCTCCGGGGTGTCCTCCTCGTCGGACGGGCGCAGCAGCGTCAGGCGCAGATCACTCTGGTTCGCGCAGGACTCCAGCACCGAGACCGCGGCCGAACTCGCCGCCGCCGAGACGAACCGGCACAGCGGGGAGGCCGGCAGGCCGGGCTTGATCGGCGCATCGAAGACACCGTAGGAGAGCATCCGAACCATGTCCGAGCGCCACATCTCCAGCCGGGTGTCGCCGGCGGACAGGATCGTGGTGCCGTCGGCGGACAGTGTGACGTGGTCATCGGCGTAGCTCGAGCGCGACGGGCCCCGGGTGCCGGTCTTGGCGTCGACCGTGCTGACCTGCCCACAGCCGCGCCCATCCGGGTAGACGGCCACCGCGTAGTTGTAGACCCAGGTGACCCCGCACAGCTGCCGGTCCCGGGCATAGCTCCACACCGGATCGCCGGTCTGCGGGTCACGGCCCTGCATGACCTGGCCGTCGCCGCTCACCACGGCTCCGGCCACGACCACCGGACGGGTGGTGGCGGCGCTGGGGGCAGTCCAGGCCTGGGCCAGCGCATCCGGCACCGTCGTGGCGGATTCGAGCGCCGGCAGCGGCGCCGCGGCCGGCCGGTTCACCGTCGCCCGGGCGTCGCTGGTCCACCACACCAAGGCGGCGACCACGGCGACCGTCGCCGCGATCGCCACCGCGGCGATCACGTCGGCTCGCGTGCGGCGCTCAGGTTTGACCATCGCGCGGCGGTTCGGCTAGTTGGCGGCCGTGGTCTTGTTGGGGC
>NZ_JBSWXU010000140.1:0-13832 GCF_056160785.1 Mycobacterium sp. ABE4_509
GGCTGGCGTCGCTGGGCGTCCGCCACGACGACCTGCCGCGGCTGGCCCGGACCGCGCTGCAGGACGCCTGCATGAGCACCAACCCGCGGACCGCCGATGAGGCGCAGGTGCGGGCCCTTTTCGAGGCGGCGATGTGAACGCAGCAGGGGCGCGCCGATGACCGAGTTGTCCCGCGCCGCCGCGCGCCGCCGCCGAGCCGACACCGCTGACCTGGCGCGGCTGACCGGGCTACGGTCGGGCAAGGGCAGCTTCTACCCGGAGCTGCGGGTCACCGCGCAGCGACTGCACCGGGTGGTGACCGCGCTGGACACCATCTCGCGCGCACTGGTGCAGACCACCGAGGGGCCGGAGAACCTGGTGCGCGCCGTCGCCGAGGCCGCCCGTGCCCACGTCGACGCAGACTGGGTGCTGCTGGCCCTGGCCGACGGAGCGCTGCCGGAGGCCAGCGTCCGCCATCTCATCCTGGACTCCGCCGGAGTGGTGTACGCGTTCGAAGGTCTCTCCGACGCCCAGGATCCCGGACCGTACCTGCCCGACGCGGTTCTCAACCGGCTCAACGACATCCTGCGCGGGCAGCTCGCGCAGTTCCGGTTGCCCGTCATCGAACACCGGCACGCGCACGTGCCCATCGAACTCGACGGCGAGGCGATCGGCGCCTTCGCCGCATGGACCCCGCCGCACCGACCTCTCGACGACACCGACGCGGTGGTGATGCGGATCCTGGCCGGCCAGACCGCGGTGGCGCTGCAGAACTCGGCGCTGTTCACCAAATCGCTTGCACTGCTGGCCCAGTCCGAGGCCCACAACGCCGAGCTGTTGGCCACCCAGCGCGAACTCGGCGCCGTCCAACGACATCAGGTGCTCGACTCCGAACGGCACCGCATCGCACGTGAACTGCATGACAGCGTGGCGCAGACGGTGCTCTCGGCGGGCATGCAGATCGAGGTCTGCCGCAGCGAGATCGACGAACTCGACGGCCACAGCGCACTCGGTGGCCGTCTCGACCTGGCCAAGGACCTGACCCGCTCGGCGACCGAACAGCTGCGCTCGGCGATCTACGCGCTCAACCAGCCCGCCGACGCGCACCGCTCCAGCCTGGCCGAGATGCTCGCCCAGCTCGCCACCGTGCACATGCCCGACGATCTTCGGGTCAGCCTGCGGGTCACCGGAACCCCGGTGGAACTGCCCAGCGAGGTCGAGCACGCCCTGCTGCGGATAGCCGGTGAGGCCCTGTTCAACACAGCCATGCACGGCAACGCCACCCGCGCATTGCTGCGGCTGACCTACCAGCCCACCCATGTCAGCCTGTCCATCGCCGACGACGGCACCGGCGACCCGGCGAAGATGCGGCTGATGCTCTGCCTGGCCGGGGCCACCGACGTCGACGGCCGGCACCGCGGCCTGGCCAACATGCGTGCCCGTGCCCAAGAGCACGGCGGCACGCTGGACGTGCACCGGTCCCGCATCGGCGGTGTCCGGGTGTCCGCCCGCATCCCTTGCGAGCCGGAAAACCCTCCAGAAAGCCAGGACTCATGACACCGATCCGGCTGGTCCTCGTCGACGACCATGCGATCCTGCGCCAGGGACTTCGCTCGGTGCTGGAACGCGCCGAGGACCTCATTGTGGTCGGTGAGGCCGCCGCCGAGGCCGAGGCCGAGGCGATCGTGCGAGCCACCTCGCCCGATGTGGTGCTGCTCGACCTGAAGCTGTCGGCCGGCTCCGAGTTCGAGGGTCTGGCGTTGTGCGCCAAACTGTCCGAGGCGTACCCGGGCCTGGGTCTGCTGGTGCTCACCACGTTCCTCGACGAGGACCTGGTGGTGCGGGCGGTGCACGCGGGTGCGCGGGGCTACGTCGTCAAGGACGTCGACACCACCGAGCTGGTGCGGGCCATTCGCGCGATCTCGGCGGGCGACAGCGCATTCGACTCGCGCAGTGCCGCGGCCGTCGTCCGGTCCATGTCCGGGCGTGCCGAGCACCGCGCGCAGCTCACCGACCGGGAGCTCGAAGTGTTGCGCCTGCTGGCGGCCGGCCTGTCCAACAACAAGATCGGCGAGAAGCTCTACATCTCGGCCACCACCGCGAAATTCCACGTCAGCAACATCATGCGGAAGCTCGAGGTCAGCCGGCGCGCCGAGGCGGTGTACGCGGCCAGCAAGCGCGGGTTGATCTAGGCGGATGCCGCGGCTAGATGCCGCACCAGGTGAGATGGTCGCTGCCGTCGAACCCGGCGCAATCACGGGTGGCGGCCTTCGGCATGGTCAGGTAGGGCTTTTCATCGGACCCGGTGAAGTAGTAGTAGTTCTCGTCGTCCTCGCCGTACAACCACCAGTCTCCGGAGCCGTCGTTCATCACCGTCGGGGAGAATTCCCAGATCGACGATTCGGTCGGGATGGTGTTGGCGGGCTCGGTGATCAGCAGCCAGGTATTGGTGATCGCGTTTCCCGTGAAGACCGCGATGGCCGCTGCTGCAACCACCAGCGCCACCGCAACCGCTGCCGCGGAAGGAACCGATCGCCTGCGTTTTCGCACTGTGAGCTCCCGACCATCCTGCACGGATTGAGGCTACCGTGCGACGCTGGGACCCACCTGCGCTCGAGCTAGCGGCCCAGGATCAGCCAGCCACCGTGGAACTCGTAGGCGCGCGTGCTGATCGAGTGGCGCCGGGCCAGCCCTCCGGCGAGTCGTTGTAGCGCGGGTAGGTCGAAACGCTGGATGTGCCCGTAGCATTCGCGGGCGTCGGTCTCGAACGGGACAGCCACCACGACCCGGCGCCGGGCAAGTCGAAGCGCCTCGTCGAGCACCGCGTCGACGGCGTTCGCCGGCAGGTGCTCGATCAGGTGCAGTGCCGTCACCGTATCGGCGCACCGGTCGGGTAGCGGCACATCGGCGGCGTCACAGACCAGGGTGTTCAGCGGCCTGCGCATCGCAGTGCTGACCCTGCTCAGCAGATGCATCGCCCGGGCGTTCAGATCGGTTGCCAGGACGTCGATTCCCTGCCGGGCCATCCGTAGCGGGAAGAACCCGAAGCACGACCCGAGATCGACGAGCCGGTGGCCGCGCACCTGGTCGGCCGCCCAGGCGTGCACAGGCGCGAACGCAGTGGTGCCCGCTTCGAGGGCTGCGACCGAGTTCCGGTAGAAGTGCAGCCATGACGGCAGCGCACCTTCGACCGTCGAGCGGACGATTCCGGTGAACACCAGCTCGAACTCGGCGTGGCCGCACAGCAGCCCGGCATCGACGAGTTCTTCTGCCAACAGCACCGCCAGCTCGTCGCACAGCTCATCGGGTCGAAGGTCGTGTTCGACGGTCAGCAGCTGCTCGCGCCGGTGCACGCAGAACCGCGGCGTGCACACGGTGTCCTGATCGGCATGCCTGAGGTGCGGGCCGCCGCGCCGCCGTACGCGTACCCCGTGCCCGGTCCAGACGTCCCGCGGAGTCGGCGCGAGCGGGTTCAGCGCCGCAGTTTGCATACTGCACAACGGTATTGGGATTGACCGAGGTCACACACGCGCCCACTGGGCGCAATCGGCGGCCCATCCGGGTGGGTGAGTGACTACCCGATCGGCGAGTTCCATTCAGGCACCGAGTGCCATAGCTTTGGTGCTGCAGGTCACACCAAGAGGAGATCCGAGATGGCCAAGACCGGTTGGTTCGAAACCGTCGCCGAGGCTCAGCGCCGCGCCCGCAAGCGGCTGCCGCCCAGCGTCTACAGCGCTCTGGTGGCCGGGTCGGAGAAAGGCGTCACCGTCGGTGACAACCTCTCCGCGTTCGGTGAACTGGGTTTCGCCCCGCACGTGGCCGGGCTGTCCAGCAAGCGCGACATGGCGACCACGGTGATGGGGCAGTCGATCTCGCTTCCGGTGCTGATATCTCCCACCGGCGTGCAGGCGGTGCACCCGGACGGCGAGGTCGCGGTCGCGCGGGCAGCCGCCGCGCGCGGCACCGCGATCGGGCTGTCCTCCTTCGCGAGCAAGTCGGTCGAGGAGGTGACCGCGGCCAATCCGCAGACCTTCTTCCAGATGTACTGGACGGGGGGTCGTGACCGGCTGGTCGCGCGGATGGAGCGGGCCCGCCGGGCCGGTGCGGTCGGGCTGATCATAACCACCGACTGGTCGTTCTCCAACGGCCGCGACTGGGGCAGCCCGGCGATCCCGGAGAAGATGGACCTGCGCGCCATGCTGCGCTTCGCCCCGGAGGCGATCCGCCGGCCGCGGTGGCTGGCCGACTTCGCCCGCGCCGCGGCGGTGCCCGACCTGACCGCGCCCAACCTGGCCGACGGCGGGGCCGCCCCGACGTTCTTCGGCGCCTACGGCGAGTGGATGCAGACCCCGTTGCCCAGCTGGGAGGACATCGCCTGGCTGCGCGAACAGTGGGGCGGCCCGTTCATGCTCAAGGGCGTCATGCGCGTCGACGACGCCAAACGGGCCGTCGACGCCGGGGTCAGCGCGATCTCGGTGTCCAACCACGGTGGCAACAACCTGGACGGCACCCCGGCCCCGATCCGGGCGCTACCGGCCATCGCCGAGGCCGTGGGCGACCAGGTCGAGGTCGTACTCGACGGCGGTGTCCGGCGTGGCGGCGACGCCGTCAAGGCGGTGGCACTGGGCGCGCGGGCGGTGATGATCGGGCGTGCCTACCTGTGGGGTCTGGCCGCCGGTGGACAGACCGGCGTCGAGAACGTGCTGGACATCCTGCGCGGGGGAATCGATTCCGCGTTGTTGGGGCTCGGCCTGTCCTCGATCGACGAGCTCGGCCCGGCCGACCTCGTGATGCCCGACGGGTTCCGGCGCGACCTGGGGATCTAGCAGTGCTGTTGGGCCGACAGGACCCGCGCGGCTTCGCGCACCGCCGCGACGTTGGCCTTGCCCTGCCGTGACCCGGCGAGTTTGGCGGCGATATGGGCGCCGACGGTGATCGGCTCATAGGCCAGACCGGCGTCGGACTCCAAGAACGGTGCCGCGGTGGTGATCACGGCGTCGACGTTGCCGTCATGGAAGAAGGCCGCAGAACGGCGACGCGCAACCACACCGTCGACGATCGGTGGTCGCACCCGGTGCAGGGTCGACATCCAGCGGTCGTTGGTGATCCTGGCGGTGAGATCGCCGAGGTTCACCAGCAGCGCACCGTCGAGAGGTGTGACGTTGTGCCAGTGCTCATCGGTACCGAGCACCTGCAGCCCGGGAGCCTGGTCGGCCCACAACACGGTGACGATGCCGTAGTCGGTGTGCTCACCCATACCGGTCAGCTCGCCGTCAGCGGTGCCGGTGCCCTCGGGCAGCGCGTAGTTGTTCATCCGCAGCACATCGATGGAGTGGTCGGTCAGCCGGGCGAAGTAGTCGGGGTCCAGGCCCAGCGCCGCGGCGAATATCCCGGTCAGCGACCGGGCGACGCGACCTGCGTGGGCGAAGTAGTCGGCCACCGAATCCCGGAACGAGGGCACCTCGGCGGGCCAGACGTTGACGCCGTAGTCGGCCTCGTCGAGGTCCAGCCCGGAAAAGGAGCGGGCCTCGACGCCGACGTTGAACGCCTCGAAGAAGTCGTTCATCCGGCTCGCCGACTCCACGCCCAGCGACAGGCTCAGCGATTCACTGTTCGGTGGGCTGTAGCCGCGGTTGGCGCCGGAGACACGGTAGGCGTTCTTGGTGTGCGAGCCCAGGTCGAAGAACCGGTCCATCGCCTGTCCCAGGCCCTCGATCACGCCGGCGGGCACCCCGTGGCCGAGGACCTGCATGAAACCGACACGGCTGCAGGCGTCGTCGACGGCGGTGGCGACCTCGGCGCGGGCTTGTGCGCGGCCGCCGGTGACCCAGGCCGAGATGTCGACCGCCGGCACTTCGAAGTGGCCCATGGTCGATGTCAGCCCGGCTTGTGGGCGCTGAGCAGGAACGCCGGGAACATGATGCGGCCCTTGTCGTCGCGGGCGTGTGGCGGCATCGCCGACGGACCGTCCGGCATCGGCGGGACCTGCGCGTGGATGAACGCCGGGCGCACCGCGTCGATCATCCAGTACCGGCCCACGACCTGCCGTAGCTCGGCCTCGTCGACCTCGTTGGGCTTGGTGTCCATCTCCTTCGGGAACGCGCCCTCGGCGAACACCAGGATGTGGTACGCCGCACCCGGGGCGGCCGCCCGGAACACAGCCTGCTGGTAGGCGTCGCGAGCCTGCACCGGCAGCGAGTGGAACAGCGTCGAGTCGAGGATCGTGTCGAAACGCCCGTCGAACCCGGTGAAGGTGGTGATGTCGCCCTGCACGAAGGTGGCGTTGGTCAGGCCGCGCTCCTCGGCGGCGCTTCGGGCGGCGGCCACGGCGGTCGGGGACAGCTCGATGCCCACCACGGTGAAACCCTGCGCGGCCAGCGCCAGCGCGAGCTCTGCGTGTCCGCACCCGGCGTCGAGGACCTCGCCGCGCACCGCGCCTGCGGCGATCAGCGCGGCCAGCTCGGGCTGGGGTTCGCCGATGTTCCACGGCGGCGGTCCCTCGAAGCCGCCTTCCCCGCGGTAGGCGCTGTCCCAATCCATCACGTCCGAGTCGTTCGCAGCCATGGCCACCAAGCTACGCCGGGATCTCCCAGGTGTGCACCGGCGCGTTGCTGTGCATGCCCTGGCAGTACAGCCGCAGCATCTCGGCCAGCGCACCGGGCCGGCTCATCCCGCGGTCCTGCAGTGCCTCGACGGTCTTCGCCTGCCAGACGGCGCCGTTGCGACCGGACTTGGCGCGGCCCTCGATCACCCCGAGGTAGCGGTCGCGGACGTCGGCGGCCACCTCCCAGCGGCGCAGCCCCTCGTCGGCCAGGGGCAGCAGCTGGCGGAGCACCAGCTCATCGGGGGTCACCTCGCCCAGCCCGGGCCAGTACATCCGGGCTTCCATGCCGCGCTGGGCCGCCTCGAGGAAGTTCGCATGTGCTGCTGCGAAACTCATCTTCGTCCACAGCGGCCGGTCCTCCTCGGACAGCGCGCGCAGCGTGCCGTAGTAGAACGCCGAGTTGGCCATCATGTCCAGCACGGTCGGCCCCGCGGGCAGCACGCGGTTCTCGACCCGCAGATGGGGCCGGCCGTTCACGACGTCGTAGACCGGGCGGTTCCACCGGTAGATGGTGCCGTTGTGCAGTCGCAGCTCGGAGAGCTTGGGGGTGCGGCCCTCGGCCAGCTCGGCGACGGGGTCCTCGTCGGACATCTCGGGTAGCAGCGACGGGAAGTAGCGGACGTTCTCCTCGAACAGGTCGAAGATCGAGGTGATCCAGCGTTCGCCGAACCAGACGCGGGGCCGCACCCCCTGGTTCTTGAGTTCGTCGGGGCGGGTGTCGGTGGCCTGCGCGAACAGTTCGATGCGGGTCTCGGCCCACAGGTGGTGGCCGAAGAAGAACGGCGAGTTGGCGCCCAGCGCGAGCTGCGGACCGGCCAGCACCTGCGCTGCGTTCCAGTTGGCGGCGAAGTCGGCAGGCGATACTTGTAGATGCAGTTGCATGCTGGTACAGGCGGATTCGGGGGCGATCGAGGCGGCCTGCACACACAGCCGCTCCGGGCCGGCGATGTCGATCATGATGTCTTCGCCGCGGGCGGTGAAGATCGAGTCGTTGAGCGCCTGATAGCGCGACGAGTCGCTCATCCAGCTTCCGGTGAGGTGCTCGGGCAACAATGTCGGCAGGATCCCGATCATCACGATGTGCGCCCCGTCGGTGCCGGCCTTGGCCTCGGCGGCGTTGAGGCTTTCGCGGACGTCGTCCTCGAGGTCGAGTGCCGCCCGCCCGGGCAGCCGGCGCGGCGGCACGTTGAATTCGATGTTGTAGGCGCCCAGTTCGGTCTGATAGGCGGGGTCGGCGATCGCGGTGAGTACCTCGGAGTTGCTCATCGCCGGCTGGTAGTGCGAGTCGACCAGGTTGCATTCGATCTCCATGCCGGTGAGCGGCTTCTCGAAGTCGAAGCTGGACTGCGCGAGCATCGTCTCGAACACGTCGAGGCACAGTTGCACCTTGCGCCGATAGTCGCGGCGATGCCCGGGACCGAAGTCGGTGTGCTTGAGTTCCTCGCCCACCCCGCCATTGTGGGTGAGGTGACCTGTTTTGGTGGCTTCGCGCGTCGATTCAGTGTGGCCGCGTCGCCACCACGATCTGCGGGCCGAGCGGTCCGCCGCGCAGCGTCACCTCGATCGCCGGGTCGGCGTGGGCGGCCAGCGCCCGCAGCGCCGACGGGCTGTAGCAGCGCAACGAGCTGATCACGCCGTCGTGCACGAAGGGCACCACCGGGGCCAACGGCAGCATCGTGGCGAGCCGCAGCAGATGCAGCGGGGCCGGCGGGCGCGGCAGGTCGATGATCAGCAGCTTGGCCGCGGCCCGGGTGCCTTCGGCGAACACCCGGGCGGCGGCGTCGGGCGGCAGGTGATGAAAGGACAGTGCGAACACCGCCAGGTCGTAGTCGCCGTCTCCGGCGTCCAGCGCGGTGGCGTCCATCGTGCGCACCGTCGCACGGGGGTGACGGCCGAGCTCACCGGCCGCCATCGCCGCCACCGAGGCCGCATCCACGTCGGTGACGGTCAGCGCCGCGGTGGGATGCCACTCGAGCAGACGGCGGGACAGGCCGCCGTGCCCGGCCCCGAGTTCGAGGATCCGTGGGTCGGCGACGTCGGCGACCTCCTCGAGTGAGATCTGGGCGAACCTGTCGTGGTTGCCGAACACCTCGCCGGTCCACTCCAGTGCGCGGATCACGCTGCGCTTGCGCGCCTCGTCGGTGTCGTCGGCGGACTCACGGTCCAGGTACTCCGGCCGGTCGGTCTGCAGCAGCCGGTCCAGGCACGACGCGTCCGGACCGCCCCGCGGCATCCCGGTGATGTCGGTGTCGTCGCCGCCTGTCGTGCCCATGACCTCCATCATGACGGGAGACGCAGCGCGCTCGGGCCGCGGCTCAGTCCTCGCCCAGGACCTGATAGATCTCGCGGCGGGCGTTGTTCACGATCTCGACGATGCGTGCCTGCTGTTCTTCGGAGGCGGCGAAGGCCGACTGGCCGACGGCGCCGACCAGTTGCGCGACCGCATTGCGCAGAGTGGCCTGCCCGGGCTCGACGTCGTCGGCGAGGCCTTCCCAGGGGGGTGTCTCGACCTTCTCGGCAGCGGCCCGGCCGTCGGTGGTGAGCTCGAAGAGTTTGCGGCTGCCTTCGCTGTCGGTGGCCACGATGAGGCCTTCGTCCTCGAGCAACGCGAGAGTCGGATAGACCGAGCCCGGGCTGGGTTTCCAGAGGTCCTGGCTGCGCTGGGCGATCTCCTGGATCATCTCGTAGCCGTGCATCGCGCGTTCTGCCAGCAGCGACAGGATCGCCGCGCGGACATCGCCGCGCCTGCCGCGCCTGCCGCGGCCGCCTCCGCGCCTGCCCCCACGGGGTCCCGGGCCGAAGCCGAAGCCGCCTCGCGGATCGAAACCGAAGCCGAAGCCGCCGGGGAATTCCCCGCCGCGACCGTGCCGCATGCCCGGCCCGAAGTCGTGGCCGGAGTGTTCCCGCAGGTGATCACGGAAGTCGCGGCGGGCCTGGCGACGTTGTTGGTGAAGTGCGCGCCGGTCGACCGGGCCGAAACCGAAGCCGCCGGGCGCTGTGTCGAATGGGTGTGTCATGTCAATCGTTCCTTCTGAATGGTGGTTCTGGGTTGGAAGCAAGTAAGACGCTTCCGATGGGTCGACGATATATCGAAAACTATCGCGATGCAACGTCTGGTCACGTGATACTTCGGAAACGTGCGACTAACACCGCCGCAACAGCACCTGCCTAGCGTGTCTGCGATACATGTCCGAGTGACGGGGCAGACGGTGCATGGTCCGCCGCTGGGACCGGCGAAAGGACCCCAGCAGTGACCGAACCCCAGCCGGGCCACCCGGATCCCGGAGTCGTCACGGCTTCTCCGTCCGCCGCCGTCGTCGCCCCGGACGGTGATGCCGAGTTCGTGATCGCATCCGGCCATAGCAGCCTGCACAACGACGAACTGGCCCCGACGCCGCCCTCGCAGCGCAAGTGGGGATGGTTCGAGATCTTCAACGTCTGGACCAACGACGTCCAGAGCCTGGCCGGCTACACGCTGGCGGCCAGCCTGTTCATCACCGCGGGAATCAACGGCTGGTTCGTCATCGCCGCGATCATCCTGGCCGGCGCGCTGGTGATGGTGTTCGTCAACTGGTCCGGACAGCCCAGCGTCAAATACGGCGTGCCGTACCCGGTCGTCGCGCGCGCGTCGATGGGGGTCCGCGGCGCGATGTTCCCGGCGACGGTGCGCGGCATCGTGGCGATCTTCTGGTACGGCGCCCAGACCTACTTCGCCTCCACCGCCGTCGCCCTGGCCATCAACGCGATCCTCGGCGCCACGCCCAGCGCCACGTTCCTGGGCATGACCTGGGTGGACTGGGTGTCCTACACCATCGTCGCCGGCTTCCAGATCTTCTTGTTCATCCGCGGTATCGACGGCATCGTGCGGTTCCTCAACTTCGCCGGGCCCGCGGTGTACGCGGTGATGATCCTGCTGCTGATCGCGATCTGGTGGCAGGCCGGATCCGGGCTGCTGACCTCGGTCGGCGACCTGTTCGCCGGCGAGAAGTCCGGGCTCGCCGCGGTGAGCGCATTCGTCGGCGTGGTCGGCACGATGATCGCCTACTTCGCCGCGGTCATCATCAACTTCGGTGACTTCGCCCGGTTCACCCGCTCGGACAAGGAGATGAAGCGCGGCAACCTGCTCGGCCTGCCCGTCAGCCTGACCTTCTTCACATTCCTGTCGCTGTTCATCACCGCCGGCGCCTACATCGTCTTCCAGGACGGCCAGGGCGAGCCGATGACCAACCCGGCCGACATCGTCGGCCAGGTCGGCAACGTGTGGCTGAGCATCCTGGCCGCGGTGACGTTCTTCGTCGCGACGGTGGGCATCAATCTGGTCGCCAACTTCATCCCGCCGGTCTACGACATCGTCAACCTCAAGCCCGAGAAACTGAACTTCCGGGTCGCCGGGTTCATCACCGCGGCACTCGGATTCATCATCGGGGCACTGTGGGTCTCGGTCATCGGCAACGCGGGGCTGCCCAAGTTCGTCGACACCCTCGGGGCGGTGCTGGCGCCGCTGTACGGGATCATGGTCGCCGACTACTTCCTGATCCGGAAGCGCAAGCTCGAGATCCAGCAGCTCTACACCGTCGATCCCGCAGGCATCTACTACTTCACCCGCGGGTGGAACGTCCGGGCGCTGTGGGCGTTCGGGATCGCCGCGATCTTCGCCATCTCGGCGGTCTGGGTTCCCGCGCTGCACGCACTGTCCGGTTTCGCGTGGGTGTTCGGCGCCGCCCTGGGTGCGGCGCTGCACTGGCTGGTGTCACGCGGCCGGGAGGTCGGCACGCCGGAGGAGCAGCACGCCGCAGCGAGCTGAGCCCGGCCCGCTCGCTCACCGGTTGTGCTGTGCCCGCTCGTCGATCGCGTCGGCCAGCCATCGCGCCCACTGCGCCTCCATCGCCGCGGAGCGCAGCCCGTACTCCAGCGCGGCGCGCGCGTAGAAGTCGGCCGCCGAGTCGTCCCACGGCACCGAATCGCGAATCTGGCGGTACCGGTCCAGCATCTGGTCGGCGAACTCGGCGACCCGGGTGACGTACTCACGCGCCTGCTCGGGCGGGATCTCGCCGAGTAGGAACACCTTGAGCACGTCGGGCCTGCGCACCGCGGTGTTCTCGCTCGGCTGGGCGATCCACTCCAGCAGCTCGGCGCGCCCGGCCGCGGTGATGCCGTACTCCTTGCGCCCGCGGGCGCCGACGGCGGTGACCTCGATGAGGCCGTCGGCGGCGAGCTTGTTGAGTTCCCCGTAGAGCTGGCTCTGGGTGGCCGGCCAGACGTTGGCCATCGACGCCTCGAACCGCTTGAGCAGGTCGTAGCCACTGCCGGGGTGCTGGGCCAACAGGCCGAGGGTGGCATAGCGCAGGCTCACGGCAGCATGGTACGGGCCGGGGCCGCCGCCGTCCCGATATTCCACTATTGACATGTCACTAGTGGAATGAAAGGGTGGGAGAATCCCGACAGGAGGTAAGCCCATGACCCGCTCCGCTTCTGACCCGGACACCGCAACACTGTTCGGCACCGGCGACTTCTTCCAGCGTGACAACTACGCACCCGTCGCCGACGAACTGACCGAATTCGACCTACCGGTTACCGGGGCCGTCCCGGCCGAGCTGGCGGGCTGGTACCTGCGCAACGGACCCAATCCGCGCTCGGCGACCGGACACTGGTTCACCGGCGACGGCATGATCCACGGCGTCCGCCTGGAAAACGGCCGGGCCAAGTGGTACCGCAACCGCTGGGTGCGCACCGACAGCTTCACCGAACCGTTCCCGCTCTACAACGCCGACGGAACCCGCAATCTGCGCGCCAGCGTCGCCAACACCCACGTCGTCAACCACGCCGGAAAGACCCTCGCGCTCGTCGAGTCGTCGCTGCCCTACGAGATCACCAACGACCTCGAAACCGTCGGCGCCTACGACTTCGGCGGCAAGCTCGTCGACTCGATGACAGCGCACCCGAAGATCTGCCCCACCACCGGGGAGCTGCACTTCTTCGGGTACGGCAGCATCACCGCACCGCACGTCACCTACCACCGGGCGGACGCGGACGGCCAGCTGGTCGTCAACCGGCCGCTCGAGGTGCCGGCGCTGACGATGATGCACGACTTCGCGCTCACCCAGAACTTCGTGGTGTTCCTGGACCTGCCGATCGTGTTCGACCTCGGCATCGCGCTGGGCGCGAAGCGGGACATGCCCTACCGCTGGGACGACACCTACGGGGCGCGCCTCGGGGTGCTGCGCCGCGACGACCCGTTCGGTGACGTGCGCTGGTTCGACATCGACCCGTGCTACGTCTTCCACGTCGCCAATGCCCACGACGACGGCAAAACGCTGGTGCTCCAGGGTGTTCGGTACCCGGAGCTGTGGCGTGGGGAAGCCGGCTTCGACGCCGCCGGCACCATGTGGACCTGGACGATCGACCTCGGGACGGCGACGGTGTCGGAAAGCGAACTCGACGACCGCGTCGTGGAGTTCCCCCGCATCGACGACCGGTTGGCCACCTTGACGGCCCGCTTTGCGGTGTCGGTCGGCGACGGCCGACTGATCCGCCACGATCTGTCCAACGGTGACGCCGCCGAACACCGGTTCGGTACCCCCGAGGTCCCCGGCGGCCCTGGTGAGGCGGTGTTCGTGCCCTCGACCTCCGGGCCCGCCGACGAAACCAGCGGGTGGTACCTGGCCTACGTCTACGACCCGGTGCGTGACGGAAGCGACCTGGTCATCATCGACGCCTCCGACTTCACCGGGCCGCCGGTAGCCAGAATCACGTTGCCGCAACGGGTTCCATACGGCTTCCACGGCAACTGGATCGCCGACTGACCCACCCGGCGGGGCGGGTGCGGCGCCGGTGCGGTTGGCTGAGGGCATGTCCGACACCGTCCTGACCGCCGTGGCCTGCGCCGCAGCCGTGGCCAGCGGCACCGCCGCCGGCATGATGTTCCCGTTCGCCACCTTCGTGATGCGTGGGCTGGACCGCACCGGCTCCACCCGGGCGATCACCACGATGTGCCGCTCAACGAGCGGCTGGACACCGCCGGGGACGGCGAAGCCGCCTGGCAGGACTACCGGACTCGCTGGGGGGCCTGGAACCACGTCCGCACCGTGACCGCGCTGGTGGCGTCCACGCTGTTCCTGATCGGTCTGGTCAACCTCTGACCGCACCGGTCAGGACGGCGGGGCGAACCCGTCGCCGCGCTGCTGCGGGGGCGGTGGCGGCGCCGGCTGCGACGGTGGCCCCGGATACGGGGGCAACGGCGGATACGGGG
>NZ_JBSWXU010000141.1:0-13808 GCF_056160785.1 Mycobacterium sp. ABE4_509
CGCACGCTGGGCATCGCTGACCGGCAACGCGGCAGCTGTCATAACAGGCATACTACAAACTACCGCACTAATTCGCAGACGGACCACTAGTACTTCATCACGCCGCGGTCGACAGCGATCTGCGAACCCGAGACCGTCATCGACGCATCGGAGGCCAACCAGGCCACCACGTCGGCCACCTCTTCGGGCGCCATGAACTCCTGCAGGCCCGGCTTGCCTTCCCTGGCAACGGGTTTCAGCGGCATCGGCGCGAAGCTGTGCAGGTAGGTCGGGTACTTGCCGAACATCGCGGCCATCGCGTCGGGTTCTATCATCGGCGTGTTGATGGAGTACGGATGGATCGAGTTGACGCGGATGCCGTACTCCCCCGCTTCGAGGGCGAGCGCGTTGGTCAGGGCGACCAGGCCGTGCTTGGACGCCGAGTAGTGCGCGTTGCCCGGCGTGGCCTTCAGCCCGGCCGACGAGCTGACGACGATGATGGAGCCGCCGTTTCCGGCCTCGATCATGGCGGGAACCGCGGCCCGGATGGTGCGCCAGGTTCCGTTGAGGTTCACGTCGACGACGACGTCCCACTGTTCCTCGGACATCTCCCAGATGCGGCCCCAGCTCAGCACACCGGCATTGGCCACCACGATGTCGAGCCGGCCGAACTGTTCGACGCCGTCGGCCACCACCTGCTGCTGGGACGCCAGGTCCCGGATGTCGAGCTCGCGGGCGATGACCTTGCGGCCGGTGTCCTCGACCTGGCGCACCGTCTCGGCGAGATCGTCGGGGCTGGGCATCGGGTAGGTGACGGTCTCCGACACCGGTGCGCACACGTCGACGGCGATCACGTCGGCTCCGTCGCGGGCCAACCGGACCGCGTGGGCCCGCCCCTGTCCGCGGGCCGCCCCGGTGATCAGCACGACACGGCCCTCCAGAGGTGCGCCAGCAGCCACAGATGGTCCTTTCTCTCCGGGAGCACACACCCGGCCCGGCTTCACGCCGACCGGGGCGAAGTCAGGCTAACACCGGGACTAGAACGTGTTCCAGAAAACTACCAGTCGAGCGGGTCGCGGATGATCGGGCAGGTCATGCAGTGTCCGCCGCCGCGCCCCCGGCCCAGTTCGGCGCCGACGATGGTGATCACCTCGATGCCGGCCTTACGCAGCAGCGAATTGGTGTGGGTGTTGCGGTCGTAGGCGAACACGACGCCCGGTTCGACCGCGACCAGGTTGTTGCCGCTGTCCCACTGCTGACGCTCCGCGTCGTATCTGGTCCCGCCGGTCTCGACCACCCGCAGCGCGGGCAGTCCCAGCGCGGCGGCGACGACCTCGACGAACGGTTTGGTCTCGGGCCGCACCTCGACCCCGATCCCGGTGTCGCTGGGCACCAGGGTGAAAGGCACGATCCCGTCGACGATCTCGGGATAGATCGTCACCACGTCGCGGTCGGCGAAGGTGAACACGGTGTCCAGGTGCATCGCTGCCCGCAGCTTCGGCATCCCGGCGACGATCACCTTGTCGGCGACCTGGTTGGCGAACAACTCCGCGGCCACCTGGGTGATGGCCTGGCGGGAGGTCCGCTCGCTCATTCCGATCAGCACCACGCCGTTGCCGGGCACCAGCACATCGCCGCCCTCGATGGTCGCCAGGCCCCAGGATTTCTCCGGATCGCCCCACCACACCGGCGAACCGACGAAATCGGGGTGGAATTCGTAGATGGCCTTCATCAGCAGGGTTTCGTCGTGGCGGGCGGGCCAGAACAACGGGTTGAGCGTCAACCCGCCGTAGATCCAGCAGGTGGTGTCGCGGGTGTAGAGGGTGTTGGGCAGCGGAGGCATCAGATACTCGGTCACGCCGGTGTCCTCACGCGCCAGCGCCCGGTACCCGGCTCCGAGATCGGCCGGCAGGTCCACCGTGGACATCCCGCCGATCAGCAACTCCGCGAGGCGGCGCGGCTGAAGTTCGTCGAGGAACCCGCGGGTTTCCTCGGTCAGCCCGGGACCGACCTCGTTGGGCACGATCTTGCGGTCCAACAGCCAGGCCTTGGCCAGTGGGTCCTCCATCGTCTCGGTCAGCACGGCGTGCAGCTCGACCACATCGGCGCCGCGCTCGCGCATCTTGTCCATGAAGTCGACGTGGTCACGCCGTGCGTTCTGCACCCACAGCACGTCGTCGAACAGCAGATCGTCACAGTTGGTGGGCGTCAGCCGCTCGTGCGCCAGCCCCGGCGAGCACACCAGCACCTTGCGCAGCCTGCCCACCTCGGAATGCACGCCGTAGCCGCTCGATGCTCCACCCATGCTAGATACCCTCCGCTGGATCAGATCTCCCGTCGGCGAGCCGGGTAATCCGGGTCCGCTCCGCCGACGCTAGTGGATCAGGCCGGGCCCGGCGCGCCGATCGGCTCAACTCCGCTGCCTGCGACGACGGCCGGCCGGGCTAGTAGTCCGCGCGGACCGGCCTGCGGTAGGGCTCACAGCCCTTGGGTTGCGGCGGCGGGGTGCGGTAGGCCAGTGCCGGTATCGGCAGGGTCACCGGCAGGTCCGGTTCCAGCGCGAAGGCCTGCCCGTGGTGTGCGAGCTCCACGGCACCGCCGTGCAACAGCCGGTAGGTTGCGCTGTCACGATCGATCGCCACCACTATCTTGCTGTCCCGCAGCACTATTCGAAACGACATATACGACAGCGCCCCAGGCAGCCGGGGAGCGAAAGTTATCCGGCCCCCGTGATCGCGCATTCCGCCGAAGCCGGCCACACAGTCCATCCAGGTGCCGGCCAGCGCGGCGATGTGCAGGCCGCTGGAAACGTTCTTGTGCAGGTCGTGCAGGTCGGTGAACGCCGTCTCCACCAGGTAGTCGTAGGCGAGGTCGACGTAGCCGACCTCGGCCGCCATCACCGCCTGACAGCAGGCCGACAGCGACGAGTCGCGGACGGTGATCGGCTCGTAGTAGTCGAAGTTGCGCAGCTTCTCCTCGGGGGTGAAGTGATCGCCCCACAGGTACATCGCCATGACCAGGTCGGCCTGTTTGATGACCTGCTTGCGGTACAGGTCGTAGTAGGGGTAGTTCAGCAACAGCGGATGCCGGCCCGCCGAGGCGTCGAAGTCCCACGGCGCAAGGCGGGTGAACACCTCAGACTGCGAATGAACCTGCCGTTCCTCGTCGTAGGGGATGAACATCTTCTCCGCGCAGCGTTGCCAGTTCGCCACCTCGTCGTCCCCCACCGCAAGCCGCTCGGCCACATCGGGCCGCCGTAGACAGGCGGCGGCCGCTTCGTCGAGGGTCTGCCTGGCTGCCAGGTTGGTGAACACGTTGTTGTTGACGATCGCGCTGTATTCGTCGGGTCCGGTGACCCCGTCGATGCGAAAGACACCGTCGTCGTGGTGGCCGAACCGGGCGAACAGCCGCGCGCCCTCCACGAGCAGCTCCACCCCACAATCGGTCTCGAACTGGGTGTCACCGGTGGCGGCGAGATAGCGGGCGGTGGCGTTGGCGATGTCGGCGGTGATGTGCACCGCCGCGGTGCCCGCCGGCCAGTAGCCGGAGCATTCCTCGCCGTTGATGGAGCGCCACGGGAACATCGCACCGGCCTGACCCATCGCCACGGCGTGGGTGCGAGCCTTGTCCAGTGTGGCGTGGCGCCAGCGCAACACCTCACGCGCGGCCTTCGGAGTCGTGTAGGTCAGCATCGGGACCACAAAAGTCTCGGTGTCCCAGAACGTGTGTCCGTCGTATCCGGGCCCGGTCAGTCCCTTACCGGGGATCGGTCGCGCTTCACCGCGCGCACCGGCCTGCAGTAGATGGAACATCGCGAACCGCACTGCCTGCTGCAGCTCCGGGTCACCGTCGATCTCGATGTCGGCGTCGAGCCAGAATTCGTCGAGGAACTCGCGCTGCGACCGGATCAGCTCGTCCCATCCGGCCTCAGCCGCCATCGACAGTGCGGCATCGACCTGGGCACGCAGCGAGGGCATGGTCCGAACCCGGGACCAGCCGTAGCCGAGGTACTTGATGACGGTGAGCTTCTGCCCGGCCGGGACGTGGGCGGCGACGGTCAATCTCGCCAGATCCTCGTCCGCACGCACCGTGACCTTCGCGGTCTCGGGATAGCTGACCTCGTGATCCATCCCGGCGACCATCCGCAGCCCCGACTGGCGGGTGCAGTGGCTGAGCATCGCGCGCAGGTCCCGGCACTCGGCGTGTTCGGCGATCAGCGGCGAGTCCAGCGCCGCGGCCAGCCGCGGGTCGTCGCCCTGAGCCGGCACCGGACCGTTGGCGAGCAGATCGGACTGCACGACCAGCCGCATGTCCTGCTCGACGGGCTCGACCTCGTACTTGATGGCCGCGTTGGCCCGCTTGGTAAACGACACCAACCGCTCCGAGGCGATCTTGACCACCCGCCCGGTGGCCGACTTCCACACCGAATGGCGGCGCAGCGTGCCGGAACGGAAGTCGAGGGTCCGCTCGTGTTCGAGCCAGTGACCGTAGCGCAGATCGATCGGCGCGTCTTCGACCAGCAACCGGATGATCTTTCCGTCGGTGACGTTGACCACCGTCTGCCCGGACTCCGGATAGCCGTATGCACTTTCGGCATAAGGTAATCCGCGCAGTTCGTAGAACCCGTTGAGGTACGTTCCGGGCTGTACCACCGGTTCACCTTCGTCGAGCGTCCCGCGCATACCGATATGGCCGTTCGACAGCGCGAAGGTCGACTCGGTCAGACCGAGCGCGCCGGGCCTGGCCTGATTCCAGCGCAGCTGCCACGGGGCGACCTCGAAGCCGGGAACATTGCCCGTCATGCGTGGGATTCAGCTGCCGAGCAACGACTTCGAGCCGCTGGTGACAGCACTGAGTCGTGCTCGAATGGGCCGTGCTCGTCCACTGGGTACTCCGTGCCGTCGATGTCTCGCGGAAGGCGAAAGTGCATGCCACCGACCCCGCGGCCGACGTGACCTAACGACGGTAACCCGACCGCGTTGCCGGCGCGAACCGGCGGGAATCGGTCGGGCGAACCTCAGAGATCGGCGATGATCTGCTCGCGTTTGGCGCGATACTCGTCATCGGTGATGGACCCGGTCGCGCGCAACGCGTCCAACTCGGCAAGGCGCTGACCGGTGGTGGGTTCATCGTCGGCCGCGGCGAACGGCGCCGCCCCACCCGCGGGCGGCGGCATCGCCGATGCCGCCCTGCGGACGATCTGCTGCACCTGCTGACGGGCCGCCGGATTCGACCGGATGTCGATCATGGCGTCCAGATCGATGTGGTGGGCCTTGAGCACCTGCAGAATCTCCATCAACGGTTCAGTCTGACCCGTCAGGTCGTAGGTACGGTTGTCCTCGGCCAGGGTGAACGTCGCCGGCATCGAGCCGCCCACCAACGCGCTTCTTTCCCAATCGATTTCGTACTCATGGGTGGCCGGATCCACCAATGCGACCAGGTTTCGGTTGGTGATCAGCGGAAGCCGAGCCACCGACGCGATCACCTGGTCCTGGGTGGCGAACGCAGAGATCCCGGGACCGGAGACGTGCAGGTCGAGTTTGATAAGCGGCCGATCGTTGATCCGGGTGTTGGTTTCGTGGATTCCGGTGATCTGGGCCAGGGCCAGGACCCCGGAGGCTTCCAGCGCCTTGGATTTCGCCGCCGATTTCGCACCGTAGCCGGTGATCGCCAGTGCGATCAGCACGTCGAGGGCGGTGACCAGCAGGCCGGTCCAGAACATCCATTTCAGCATCGGGTCGGTGCCGCTGGCGAAGTAGATCACCAGGAAGATCGGCCCGACGATGCCACACAGCAGCACGAACAGCTGAACGCGCACATACCGCAACAAGGTGGACATGCTCAGGCATTATCGCCGCAACCGGCGTTTACCGCCGCGGCATGCCCGGATCAGGAACCGGCGCTGACCAGAACCTGCCCGGTCGGCGGTCCGTCCTGCGGGGTCATCCCCGGGGTACTGCTCACGATGTCATGGAGCGGCCGGGTCCACGGATCGGTGGCCGACCGCGCGTAGCTGGTGTGCACAGCGACGGCGGCCGGGTCGGCCACATCCTCGGCGTCGGGATCGTAGTCGCACACCGCGTCACCGAAATCGCAGACGCTGATCGTTCTGCTGCCCATCGTGACCGGCAGCGGAGCGGGTGCGTGCGCGAGGATCGGCCAATCCTGGGCGACGCCCTTGCCGGCCCCCGGAACCGCGGTGACCGAACCCAGGTTGATGGTCGGGTCCTGCGGAAGCCGGTCACCGTCGGCGATCAGCAGCGCCGCCGCCAGGTTGGGGCTGGAATCCAGCGCGTGCAGGTTGCGGTGGACGACCATCGCCCCCTGCGAATAGCCGGCGAGCACGACCTGGCTGGTCGGGCACTGCGCGACGAACGCCGCGTACTGCTGCTCGAGCGCCTCGGCACCGGTGTCCACGCTGCCCATGAAGTTGGCCCAGTCGAGAATGCCGCCGTCCTCCGGCACCGCGGTCGCCGGGTACTGCACCGCTTCCGCGGTGACGGTGCGGCCGTCCTGACGGACCAGTTGGGCGAAGTCACCGAAGGACTTGTGCACCACCCGGCCCATGCCGCCGTCCGCGCTGAGGCCGCCGGTTCGCTCCCCGGAACCGGCAGCGCCGATCCAGTGCACGTCGGGGCATTCGGGCTGGGCCCAGGCTGCGCCCGCCGTCAGGCCGACGGCCGCCGCAGCGCTGGTGAGCACGGCACCGGTGAGTGCCGCGATGGTGGACATGCGAATCAAATGACTGAACCCAACGCTCGAAGAAACCCGGCCGACCCCTCGACGGCCGTTGTCCGGTACATCGCCGAGCCGATCGCAGGTGTTACACGCCGGGCTGCGTCGACCGCGGGATCAGAAGTGCGGCACCCACCAGAACCAGTTGATCGGCGGGATGTACGGCGGCGGCGGCAGCTGTGGCGGCGGCGGCAGCTGCGGCGGCGGGATCTTGGTGATGTCGAGCTGCATCGGGGGGAGCTTGGACAGGTCCAGTGCCGACAGGTCCGGTCCCGGCAGCGGCGGCAACTGGGCCCAGTTCACCGACGGCGGCGGAGGCAGCTGGCTCCAATCCACCGCCGGCAGCGCGGACAGCCCGCTCAAGTCCACCGCCGCAGGCGACGGCAGCTGCGATAGCGGGGCCATCAGTGCCGCCAGCGCATCGCCTGGCTGCAGCGGATTGGCGCCGTTGTTCAGGGCCGACGCCACGATCGCATCGCCCAGCAGCGTGAACGCTCCGGTACCCACCCATGCCGCGGTGCCGGTGACCGCGGCGATGATGGCATCGATGGACAGCTGCGGCGCCACCGCCGATGCGACCACCTCCGGCGGCAGGAGGGCGGCGAGGTCGACCGCGTCCACCGTCCAGGGGGGCGGCACCGGATTCGCCGGCGCCGCCGCGACCACGGGATCGGCCACGACAGGCGCGGTGGCCGAGCCCGGGAAGAACTGCTCGATGGCCAGACCGCCGTCGGCTTCTGCTTCAGCGGCCTCGGCAGCGGCCTCCGGACGCGGAGCGATGTCCAGCATGTCGGCGGCCAACCCCTCGATACCCGCCGCTTCGGCAGGGCCGTCCACCGGCTCGACAGACGGCTCGGCGGGCGGCTCGGCGATGGATGCCGGCGCCGCCGCGGCCGTGTCGGACTCCACCCGCTCGGCGGGCGTGACGTCGGTCAGCTTCCCCGCCGTCCACACCAGGGTGCCGATCGCGGCGACCGACACGGCGGTCGACACGCATGCCAGGGCCCGCCACGGGTCGACCCGGAACCGGCCGGTGCCCCCGGGTGCAACGTGCCCCCTGGGTACCGCGATCGGTTGAGTTTGCTCTGCGTCCATCAGCGCCTTCGATTCGCCGGGTTTGCGTCGGCAAATGCTATCAAAGCGACGCCGGTCGTGGTTGTCTCCGCATGTCGGACGGCCGCCGGCACGCCCGCGAAAGCAAAAGTGGCACCCACCCTTTCGGGTGGGTGCCACTCCTGTTGGCTGAATGCCTAGATCATCACTTGATGATCTTGGTGACCCGGCCGGCGCCCACGGTGCGGCCGCCCTCGCGGATCGCGAAGCGCAGGCCCTCGTCCATGGCGACGGGCTGGATCAGCTTGACGGAGATGTCGGTGTTGTCACCCGGCATGACCATCTCGGTGCCCTCCGGCAGCGTCACCACACCGGTCACGTCGGTGGTGCGGAAGTAGAACTGCGGACGGTAGTTGTTGAAGAACGGGGTGTGACGGCCGCCCTCGTCCTTGGACAGGATGTAGACCTGGCCCTCGAAGTCGGTGTGCGGGGTGGTGGTGCCCGGCTTGGTCACGACCTGGCCGCGCTCCACGTCCTCACGCTTGATGCCGCGCAGCAGCAGACCGACGTTGTCGCCGGCCTGGCCCTGGTCGAGCAGCTTGCGGAACATCTCGACACCGGTGACCGTGGTCTTGGTGGTGCCGGGGCGGATGCCGACGATCTCGACTTCCTCGTTCACGTTGACCACGCCGCGCTCCACACGACCGGTGACCACGGTGCCGCGGCCGGTGATGGTGAAGACGTCCTCGACGGGCATCAGGAACGGCTTGTCGGTCTCGCGCACCGGATCCGGGATCGACGCGTCGACGGCCTCCATGAGCTCCTCGACCGACTTGACCCACTTCTCGTCACCCTCGAGCGCCTTGAGCGCCGAGACGCGCACGACCGGGGCGTCCTCGTCGAAGTCCTGGCCGGCCAGCAGTTCGCGGACCTCCATCTCGACGAGCTCGATGAGCTCCTCGTCGTCGACGGCGTCGGACTTGTTCAGCGCGACCAGGATGTAGGGGACGCCGACCTGGCGGGCCAGCAGCACGTGCTCGCGGGTCTGCGGCATCGGGCCGTCGGTGGCGGCCACGACCAGGATCGCGCCGTCCATCTGGGCGGCACCGGTGATCATGTTCTTGATGTAGTCAGCGTGACCGGGAGCATCCACGTGGGCGTAGTGCCGCTTGTCGGTCTGGTACTCCACGTGGGAGATGTTGATGGTGATACCGCGCTGACGCTCTTCAGGCGCATTGTCGATCTGATCGAACGCGCGCGACTCGTTCAACTCCGGGAACTTGTCGTGCAGAACCTTGGTGATAGCTGCGGTCAGCGTCGTCTTGCCGTGGTCAACGTGACCGATGGTCCCGATGTTGACGTGCGGCTTGTTCCGCTCGAACTTCGCCTTCGCCACTTCTGTGTCCTCCTGGACTGTGTTGGTGCTTTCTGGTTAAAGCAGGGTTGATCTTTACAGTTGTGTCTCGCCGCAGTACAGCCGGGCTACTACTGCCCGGTCGCCTTCGCCGAATCGATTGCTCGACTCCGGGTCAGCTCCGAGCCTCGTACCTCGATTCTCACTGACCCGTCGCCTTCGCGATGATCTCCTTCGCCACGTTCGCCGGAACCTCGGCGTACGAGTCGAACACCATGGAGTAGTTAGCCCGGCCCTGAGTCCTCGACCGCAGGTCTCCGACGTAGCCGAACATCTCCGACAGCGGCACTTGTGCCTTCACGACACGGGCACCGCTGCGCTCCTCCATGGCCTGGATCTGACCACGGCGGGAGTTCAGGTCGCCGATCACGTCGCCCATGTAGTCCTCGGGCGTCGTGACCTCGACGGCCATGATGGGCTCGAGGATGACGGGCTGCGCCGCCTGCGCAGCCTTCTTCAGCACCTGCGAGCCGGCCACCTTGAACGCCATTTCCGACGAGTCGACCTCGTGGAAGGCGCCGTCGAGCAGCGTCATCTTCAGGTTCACCAGCGGGTAGCCGGCCAGCACGCCGTACTGCATGGCGTCCTGGGCGCCGGCGTCGACCGACGGGATGTACTCACGCGGGATGCGGCCGCCGGTGACCTTGTTCTCGAACTCGTAGGTGGCACCGTCCTCGCCGGTGAACGGTTCGAGGTCGATGAGCACCTTGGCGAACTGGCCCGAGCCACCCGTCTGCTTCTTGTGGGTGAACTCGACCTTCTCGACCTTGCGCCGGATGGTCTCGCGGTAGGCCACCTGCGGCTTACCGACGTTGGCCTCGACCTTGAACTCGCGCTTCATCCGGTCCACCAGGATGTCCAGGTGCAGCTCGCCCATACCGCCGATGACGGTCTGGCCGGTCTCCTGGTCCAGGTGCACCTTGAACGTCGGATCCTCTTCGGCGAGCTTCTGGATCGCGGTGCCCAGCTTTTCCTGGTCGCTCTTGGTCTTGGGCTCGATGGCGACCTCGATGACCGGGTCCGGGAAGGTCATCGACTCCAGCACGATCTGCTCGTTCGGGTCGCTCAGGGTGTCACCGGTGGTGGTGTCCTTGAGGCCGATGACGGCGTAGATGTGGCCCGCCGAGGCCCGGTCGACCGGGTTCTCCTTGTTGGAGTGCATCTGGAACAGCTTGCCCAGCCGTTCCTTCTTGCCCTTGGTCGCGTTGATGACCTGGCTGCCCGACTCCACGGTGCCCGAGTAGACGCGCACGTAGGTCAGCTTGCCGAAGAACGGGTGGGTGGCGACCTTGAACGCCAGGCCGGAGAACGGCTCGGAGGTCGACGGGTTGCGGGTCATCAACTCGTCTTCCTTGCCGGGCGGGTGGCCTTCGGCGGCCGGAACGTCCAGCGGGGAGGGCAGGTAGTCGATGACGGCGTCGAGCATGGGCTGCACGCCCTTGTTCTTGAACGCGCTGCCGCACAGCACCGGGTAGGCCTCCGAGCTGATGGTCAGCTTGCGGATGGCGCCCTTGACCTCGTCGATCGAGAGTTCCTCGCCGCCCAGATACTTCTCCAGCAGGGCCTCGTCGGTCTCGGCGACGGCCTCGAGCAGCTTGGTGCGGTACTCGGCGGCCTTGTCGGCCACGTCGGCGGGGATGTCGATGGTGTCGTACTTCTCGCCGAGCTTGGCTTCGGCACTCCACACCTTCGCGTTCATCTCGACCAGGTCGACGATGCCGGCGAAGTCACCCTCCGCACCGATCGGCAGCTGGATCGGAATCACGTTGGCACCGAGGCGTTCCTCCATGGTGCGCACCGAGAAGTAGAAGTCCGCGCCCAGCTTGTCCATCTTGTTGACGAAGCAGATCCGGGGCACGTCGTACTTGTCGGCCTGGCGCCACACCTGCTCGGACTGCGGCTCGACACCCTCCTTGCCGTCGAACACGGCCACCGCACCGTCGAGCACGCGCAGCGAGCGCTCCACCTCGACGGTGAAGTCGACGTGCCCGGGGGTGTCGATGATGTTGATCTGGTTGTCGCCCCAGAAGCAGGTGGTCGCGGCGGAGGTGATGGTGATGCCGCGCTCCTGCTCCTGCTCCATCCAGTCCATGACGGCGGCACCGTCGTGCACCTCACCGATCTTGTAGCTGATGCCGGTGTAGAAGAGGATGCGCTCGGTCGTCGTCGTCTTGCCGGCATCGATGTGCGCCATGATGCCGATGTTGCGGACCTTCGTGAGGTCGGTCAGCACGTCCTTCTGTGCCACGGCTAAATTCCCACTCTTTCGCTTCTAGTTAGGTGTGTCGTGCCGCCGCGCGCAGCCCCGTCGCGTACGCCCGGCGTGAAATCACCAGCGGTAGTGCGCGAAGGCGCGGTTCGCCTCGGCCATCTTGTGGGTGTCCTCACGTCGCTTGACGGCTGCACCCAGGCCATTGCTGGCGTCGAGGATTTCGTTGGCCAGCCGCTCGACCATGGTCTTCTCGCGGCGCGCCTTCGAGAATGTCACCAGCCAGCGCAGCGCCAGCGTGGTGGAGCGGTCCGGGCGCACCTCGACCGGAACCTGGTAGGTGGCGCCACCGACGCGGCGGCTGCGGACCTCCAGGGCGGGCTTGACGTTGTCGAGCGCACGCTTGAGGGTCACGACGGGGTCGGTGCCGGTCTTGTCCCGGGCCTGCTCGAGCGCACCATAGACAATGCGTTCGGCCAGGGATTTCTTCCCGTCCATGAGGATCTTGTTGACCAGCTGGGTCACCAGCTGCGACCCGTAGACCGGATCGTTGACCAACGGTCGCTTGGGCGCCGGTCCCTTGCGCGGCATCAGCTCTTCTCCTTCTTCGCGCCGTAGCGGCTGCGGGCTTGCTTGCGGTTCTTGACGCCCTGGGTGTCCAGCGACCCGCGGATGATCTTGTAGCGCACACCGGGCAGGTCCTTCACACGACCGCCGCGCACCAGCACCATCGAGTGCTCCTGCAGGTTGTGACCCTCGCCGGGGATGTAGGCCGTGACCTCGACCGCGCTGGTCAGCCGCACGCGCGCGACCTTGCGAAGCGCGGAGTTCGGCTTCTTGGGGGTCGTGGTGTACACGCGGGTGCACACACCGCGACGCTGCGGGCTGCCCTTCAGTGCCGCGGTCTTGACCTTGGCGACCTTGTCGTGGCGACCCTTACGGACCAGCTGGTTGATGGTTGGCATGTACCGGCTTTCTGTGTTCCTCGTCGTGTTCGACGTTGCTGCTCTATGTGGTTCGAAGTCTGCTCTTGCGTTCTGTGTCCTGCTGTTACACCCGGTCGCGCTACCCCGCTTCCGGGCGTGTCGCATGCGGCCGCCGTGCGTTCTCGGAGTAATTTCCAAGGCACCGACGGCGCGGACATGCAAAGTGGCCCGGCGTGCAGGCATGCTTATCGGCCTGTTCGACCCCAAGCGCCTTATCTGCCAGGCACGACCGTCCACGATACCAGGGCCGCCGACCTCGACAAAACCCGCTGACCTGCGTCTCTTGCGCCCCGGCCCGTCACCGCGACCGCATACCGGCGGCCAATCTCATGACCATGTCGGTGAACACCGCGTCGGTGTCGATGCCGTTCATCACCCCGGTCATCTCCAGCAGCACGAACCCGTGCATGGCCGACCAGAACTCCAGAGCGGCGTAGAACGCCGCCTCGTCGTCGAGACCGTAGGCCGACAGTACCGCGATCACCGGTGCCGCCGCGGCATGGGTGGCCTCGGTGAACTCGGGGTCGTCGCCGCCCAGCGGCATCCTGGTGAATGCCGAGTACCGGCCCGGGTGATGGTGGGCATAGCTGCGGTAGGCGCTGGCCATCACCGTGACCGCATCGTCGGGGGTGCGGCCCCGGCCCACGGTGGTGAGCATGTCGATGATGTCGCCGACGACACGCATCCGCACCGTCCGGCGCAGGTCGTCGAGGCTGTGCACGTGGTTGTAGAGCGAGGGGCCCTTGGTGCCGAGCTGATTGGCCAGGGCATTGATCGTCAGCGCGTCCCAGCCCTCGCGGTCGAGGAAAGTCAGCGCGGCGTTGACGATGGAATCGCGGCTCAACCTCGCCGAACGCGGCGGCCGAGCTGCCATCTGGCCCCCCCTGCTCGTCGGTGACCCCGCCGCAGGGGCGGCCGGGTCAGCGAGAAACTCTAGCTGCTCGCCCGTCCGCACCGGTCGTCCGCGCTCAGTTCACCCGATCCTGGCTGAGTTGGGCGAGCTGCTCGACGGTTCCGCACAGATCGGGAAGCGTCGCCGAGTTCAGCGTCTGGATCGACCAGGTGATGACGTCGCCGCCCTTGGCCACGTAGATGCTGCAGGCCGCGTCGTCATAGGCCTTGAAACCCTTGTTGCCGTCCATCGACAGCTCGTGCAGCGTGCGCCCGGCAAGCTGCTCGAGTTCGCGTTCGGTGTCCATGTCGCTGCCCCGGTACCACCAGGTCGAGATCCCCATTCCGGCGCCGACGCTGCCGAGCATGGTGTTCTCCTGCCAGAAGCACCCGGCGTCGCTGACCACGACCTTCTTGTACAGGTCGGATCCGACGACGCGCTCGACGTCGGCGTCTGTTACGCCTTTTCATTCCCCTCTCTCGAACCCCTTCCCTTTCACCTTCCTTCCCCCTCCGCCCTTTTCCTCTCCGTCCTCCTCCC